>NZ_BAAGPH010000030.1:0-69733 GCF_054784355.1 Alkalibacterium psychrotolerans
TAAAAAAAGCTTCGGCTACGCCTTCGCCCTTTTGGGATAGTGCGTAGCCATTACTTTTTCAGTTCTGAATTATCGTAGACGATACCGTGAATACTCTTATAGTAAACAGGAACCATCTCATTTCCACATCTTTCACAACTAAATTTAGGTGGATCCATTGGGTCTCCACCATCTAGAACATCAAATTGTTTGACTATATCCTTTGGAATCTCCTCTATCTCTTGACACGTGCGACAGATAAATTCAACGTTTTTTATTGCTTTCTTTTTCGAGTTTATCCCAGCTGAACCGATATTTTTCAATAGCTTTTCGCGTTGCTTCTTTTTTCTTATATTCATATGTTTTCGACTCAATGTAATCAATCTCCCGATTAATATAGTTTTTAGCTTGTCTATCATTCGCAAATTGAAGGGTTAG
The DNA here is from genome assembly GCF_054784355.1 of Alkalibacterium psychrotolerans. Lineage (NCBI taxonomy): Bacteria > Bacillati > Bacillota > Bacilli > Lactobacillales > Carnobacteriaceae > Alkalibacterium > Alkalibacterium psychrotolerans. The sequence goes on from NZ_BAAGPH010000030.1 coordinate 418, forward strand.
ACGCCCATTTTTGCGCACAGCTATCCCTCTAAACTCCATTACATTGCCACATTCCGAACATTCCAATGGATCTTCCCCAAATGATTCTATACGCCGCTTCCGCCAACCTAACGGTTTGATCATTTCCTTCGCATTGATTAACACTTTTTGTGTGTCAAGTTGAAATTGTTTGACCACTATCTTCATGAGTGTCTTAATACGACGAGAATACAAACCATAGTGGCGTACCATTTTAAACTGTTCATCTGGAATATGTCGGACAAGGCGTCCAATGAATTCCGCCACAGGTAGTTCCTCAACTTTCCATTCGCCATCCCGTTTATCTTGATAACTAAAGGCAACGACTTCACCGTCATACATAATGATGCGATGAAGAGCGATAGGTCCTCGCTTCATGTAGCGTCCAATATAACCGAGTAACCCTTTCACATGTGTTTTACTTCTCTTAGGCGCATGGATATAGAAACCATCTGGATTGTTTTTATACGCCGCTTGTAGCAAGGGCTGGACTTGCTTTTTGGCTCGCTCCGAAAGCACCTTTCGGATCAATTTTAAGACGACCGTCTGCCACTGTTTTCTTAGTTTGACGTAAGGAATATAGTCATATTGCTTCCATTTCCCATCCTTTGTCACCCCACCCATTGTCACAAGCATATGGATATGAGGGTTAAATTCTAGTTTAGATCCAAAGGTATGAAGAGCGGAGACAATACCAGGTGTGACACCTAACGATTCGAACCATTCATTCAAAAGCCGTCCGGCTTCGTCCATTAAGCCTTTTAATAGTTTTTTCCGATAATGACTAGTGAAAATGGGACGAAGCCCTTCATCAATGGTTAAAATCACATGGCGGTGAATACTACGGTACATGTCGTTTGATTGAATATCTGCCCATTTCTGTGCTTCTCCAACTGCGCAGGTGGGACAGAATTTCCCTTTACACCGAATCGGAACATGCTTAACATTTGGGCAAGCCTCACACTTATACACGCGGAATCCATTAGACAAATCCCCACAATGCAGAAACTTATCAACTTCTTTTCTAATAACTTGGCGTATCTTTCCTTTGTTATTTTTTAGAAAATTCTCCCAATTATTATTGTCCAGAAATATAGCTTTGAGTTTATTCATTTCTATGCGAATGCTTTTCTCTACCATACGTATAGTGTACCTTTAAATCCCCTCTCTTTTCAAATCAAGTGATAGTGATTAACGTTTGAGGTGATAGGCTTTCTAGCGGGTAAAACTTTATACTTTCCTATTCTACAAAAAAAAATACCACACGAATGTGGTATTTTATCTGTTTAAACTATTAAGATAACTGACAGCCTCGCTGAAATGATTAACCGCTACTATTTCCATATCAGTATCAATCGCTTCTGCAGTCTCTACAGCTGTCTGAAAATTAGATTGTATGGCTGGATAACTTAACAGTAAATCATCTTCAATTATGTCATCAGGCACAAAAAATATGTCTGCTCCTTCACGGTCAGCAGCCACAACTTTCTTGTCTATTCCACCTACTCGACCAACTTCACCCTGATCATTAATCGTGCCTGTTCCGGCTATCCTCAAGTCGTTGACGGGCTGATTAGTAACTTGCGAGTAAACTTCAAGGGCAAAAAGCAAGCCGGCAGACGGGCCACCAATATTGCCTGACTGGATAGATACAGAAGGATCTGTATCTACTTGAGAGCGCGTGACCAAGCTGATACCTATACCTGGTTGACCGGTTTCTTCCAATGTAATTAACTCTTCTTCAACAGACATTTCTTCAGAGTCTCTCTCAACTGTCAGTCGAATCGAATCTCCTTCTGCCTTGCTGCTGATTAAATCGATAAACTCTTCTGTATTCAGGAAAGACTGTCCATTAACTTCATGAATGCTGTCACCCGTTTCAAGTAAGTCTGAAAAGTTAGACTCTTCTGATACATTCATGACAAAGACACCTCGATAATCAATCTCATGAGGCAAGTCAGCTTCACTGAACGCCGCAGCTTTAGCCATATTAATGGAATTTTCCATGTAATAGCGCTGAAGTGTACGGTACTCAGAATAGTTCTCAAACTGTCCCAGCAATTGGTTTTCTCCAACGCCACTATGATAGGGTAAAAACTGAAAAAAAGCAGTAAAAGGTGTGGCTTTAAACAGTTCAATCGTGGTCAGCATCAGTTCTCCGTTACTTTCTTCGCTGACCCCTTCCACTTCTACCATCGGTCCAATCGATACTGCATTACCGGGTCGTTCTATATAGTATGGAAGAGGCAGAAAGAAAAAGGCATAGAGCAGCAACCCTGCCAATAAAATAGAGTAAAACCTCTTTTTAGTCAATTATTCAGGCCACCTTTTCGAGACATAGTCTTTCATCGCTTTCTCGACCGCTTCTGGTACCAGTTCACCGATTTCCCCATGATAAAAAGCAATTTCCTTTACCATAGACGAACTGATTGATCGGTATTTTTCATCGGCTATGAAAAATACTGTCTCAATTGACTGATTCTGGACTTTATTCAATGTAGCCACATCGACTTCGAATTCCATATCCTTGACGGAACGAATCCCTCTGATCAGCACATTGATTCCCAATTTTTCAGCAAGCTTAACCGTCAGACCGTCGTGAGTTAAGATGTTAATATTAGTAATTTTTTCATCTGCTAGAGTCGCCTCAATAAATGAAGCTCTCTCTTCTGCTGAAAACCAGTATTGTTTAGATGTGCTGGCGCTGACCACCACTGTGACTTCATCAAACAGCAGCGAAGCGCGCTTCAGGATATTAATATGTCCTTTTGTTACCGGGTCAAAACTCCCTACATACATCCCTTTATTCATTCAGAACCGTCCTTTCGAACAGGGATAACTTAGTCTGCCCATATATTTTTTCCTTGAACAAAATCAGTTCCGGATGATCACTAAGCACGTCACTGAATTTGTCCGTTTCACAGACAACTACTGCCCTGTCATCTAACAAGTCATTGGCTAACAATGCTTCAATTACTGACGTGAGATTCTGTTCTGCATAGGGTGGATCAAGAAAAACAAGGTCAAACTTAAGTCCTTTGCTGCTCAACTGACTGATAGCCAGCTGGTCTTTGCTTTTCATGACCGTAAATTTACTGTCTTCCTTAGTCATTTTTATGTTTTCAAGAATCACAGCTATCGCCTGAGGGTTTATGTCTATCAGGTAGGCCTCTGCCATTCCTCTGGATACTGCTTCAATTCCTAAAGCGCCACTGCCTGCATACAAATCAAGAGCCCTTCCCCCATCAAAATAAGGACCTATCATCTGAAACAGTGCTTCTTTAATTTTGTCCGTAGTAGGTCGTGTACTGTTACCTTTGACAGATTTTAAAGGTCTGCCGCCATATTCGCCAGATATCACTCTCATACATGCCAGTCCTTCTCTTAAATAATAGTTTCAAAGAAATCCTTTTCTTCTTTTTTCGGATTCAGCTGATCAACTTCATCCAGTACCCCATCAAATGTCTTAGGAATATCACACTGATGTCCCTCTTCAACTTTCCTCACGAAATGAAGCTTCGCGATTGTTTTTACCAGCTCATCTCTTTCTTCTCTATTTACATAGAGAATGACATAATTCATATTTTTTGATACATAATGCATCAGTCCATACCGTTTCAATTTGTTAACATATTTTGTTGTATACAGCCAGATTACTAAACCCGCTCTACCGCTTAACTGCTCTGTCATTTTATCCACCTTCATTTGTTTTTTTCATTATAACAAAAAACCCCCTCAGTGTGAGGGAGTTTTCAAATCAATTAATTATTTTTTAGACGTGTTAAATGCTTCAGAATAGACATCATTTAAGTGTTTTTCCAGCTTGCTTAACATGATTTGTCCTTCTTCTTCATCAATCATGCCCATAGCAGTAGCAAATTCCACTTTTTTAGAAAAGCCGAACATCTGAGTGTCGATTACTTCTTCGAATGCCGGGCAGGACACACAAAGGTGCTGCTGATTTTCAATGAGTGAAGAGATATGTTTGGCATCATCTTCGAGTATATCTTTTGCCAAAGCAACTTGTAACTGATCCATAGGCAATCCAGTCTCCTTTAATTTCGATTCACTATACTTTTATAAGTATATCATATAAAGATTGTGAATGTAACGCAATAGAAAAGAATTAATTACTTGATTTTTTTGCTGCTTTTTCACGCAAGTTTTTATTCAATATTTTCTTTCTCAGACGAATAGACTCTGGTGTTACTTCACAGTATTCGTCGTCTGCCAGAAATTCAAGAGACTCTTCAAGAGTCATGATTCTTGGACGCTTAATAACGTTGGTCTGATCTTTATTCGCAGAACGAATATTGGTCTTCTGTTTTTCTTTAGTCAGGTTAACTGCCAAGTCATTGTCTCTGTTATGCTGACCAACAATCATTCCTTCGTAAATTTCAGTTCCAGGATCAAGGAAAATGACACCACGGTCTTCAAGGTTCATAATACCATAAGTTGTTGCGACACCGTTCTCCATAGAAACAAGTGCACCATTACGTCTTTCACCCATCTGACCACCAATCATCGGTAAATATTGGTCAAATGTGTGGTTTAAGATTCCGTAACCACGCGTCATTGAAAGGAATTCATTGGTGAAACCGATTAGTCCTCTGGCTGGTGCCAGGAAAATCAGTCTAACTTGGCCGTTACCCGTGTGGATCATATCCTGCATTTCAGCTTTACGCGTACCCAGGTTCTCAATAACAGCTCCCATGTATTCTTCAGGAGTATCTATTTGAACTCTTTCAAACGGCTCAAATTTCTGTCCATCAATTTCTTTAATAATTACGACTGGTCTAGATACTTGCATTTCGTATCCTTCTCTTCTCATGTTTTCAATAAGAATAGACAAGTGTAATTCTCCACGACCTGAAACAATCCATTCGTCCGGAGATTCAGTGTTCTCAACTTTTAGTGAAACATCCGTCTGGAGCTGAAGCATCAGTCTTTCCTGAATTTTTCGTGATGTGACCCATTTTCCTTCTCTACCGGCAAAAGGAGAGTTATTAACCAGGAAAGTCATCTGCAGCGTTGGTTCATCAATGTGCAGGATTGGCAATGGATCAATATGGTCCACTGGCGTCACCGTTTCACCGACGAAGATGTCTTCGAAACCGGAAACCGCAATTAATTCACCTGCTTTAGCTGAATCAATTTCTACACGGTCCAATCCAAAGAAACCAAACAGTTTAGTAACTCGGAAGTTTTTAGTTGTGCCGTCAAGCTTACTTAAAGTAACACTGTCTCCGACTTTAATTTCTCCGCGGAAAACACGTCCGATTCCAATACGACCAACATAGTCGTTATAGTCAAGAAGTGAAACTTGAAACTGTAACGGTTCGTCACTATTGTCTATCGGAGCAGGAATTTCTTTCAGGATACTTTCAAATATCGGTTCCATCGTCTGCTGCTGACTTTCAAGGTCAACAGAGTAACTGCTGGTACCATTAATGGCAGAAGCATAAATAACTGGGAATTCCAGTTGCTCTTCGTCTGCATCCAGTTCAATCAACAGGTCCAGAACTTCATCTACTACCTCTTCCGGTCTAGCTGTTGGTTTGTCAATTTTGTTGACAACAACTAGCGGACGAAGCTTCATTTCAAGTGCTTTTTTTAGGACAAAACGTGTTTGAGGCATAGTTCCTTCATACGCATCGACAACCAGGACAACCCCGTCTACCATTTTCATAATACGTTCTACTTCACCACCAAAGTCTGCGTGACCAGGTGTATCCAGAATGTTAATACGGTGTTCTTTATAGTTAACTGCTGTGTTTTTAGCAAGAATGGTAATGCCACGTTCTTTTTCAATATCATTGGAGTCCATGGCACGTTCTCCCAGTTCTCCGTGAGCAGACAATGTATCTGACTGTTTCAACAATTCATCCACCAATGTCGTTTTCCCGTGGTCAACGTGGGCTATTATTGCTATATTTCTAATATCATCTCTTCTATTCATTTAATTCCTCCGTTATTCTTTCCTCTGATTGTTTATATACAATCATCAATGCAATGATTAAGTTTTCATGCTACTTTCATATACTGTCATAAAAAAAACACTTATCCTTAAGTAAAACTCAAAGATAAATGTTCCCCAGATATCCTGTCTTGTTGCAGTAAACATTATATCAGTAATGGACATGCTAGTACAATGTTTTTTTATATTTCTTTGAGTAGTTCCACTATTTTCGCGTGAGCTTTATTAGTTGATAATAACAGGTTGTTGTTTGACAGCAGATCAAGTGAATTGCCATTAAAATCAGTTGCTGTCATTCCCAGTTCGTTCATGAAGATTATTCCAGGCGCAATATCCCACGGCTTCAAATTAGAAGCCAAGTAAGCTACCACGTTTCCTTTTACCACTTCAAGTGTTTCCAGACCAGCAGAACCCAGCATTCTGACACCCATACTAGTATCGGCAATAGCCTTTAAACCGCTCGTATGATTTCTTATCATGAGGGCCGAACTGGAAGCAATTAAACCTTCTGACAAGTCCAAGTCTTGAGGCGATTGAATCTGTTTCCCATTACAACTAACACCTCCGCCTTTGATTGCTGCATACAAATTATTATGTGTTACGTCAAACACATATGCGAGTTGTCCAATGCCGTCTTCATAGACTGCAAGCATGACCGCAAAGTTTTCCTGCTGTTTGACGAAATTAAGAGTGCCGTCTATCGGGTCGATAATCCATACTCTTCCTTCCAGTGATGAAATATCGTCTCCGAATCCCTCTTCACCAACAATCTTATCTTCAGGAAAATACTTTCTAATATTCGCCACTAGACGCTCTTCGATGGTCTTATCCATCTCAGTTACTAAATCATTATCAGCTGTTTTTTGTTCGACATCCAGTGCTTTGTTTTTATTGGCTGAAAGGTATTCTTTAATGTCATAAAGCCATTCTTTAATTAGTTGATCTTGTTCTATTATATTCATTGTTACTCCTCATTTCTTTCCATTACTTATTCTTTATTTTATATAAAGTAAAGAATTAAAGCAAAAATCTATTTTATGTATGAAGAAAGACCTTTAGCTTTCAGACTAAAGGTCTTTCAATAAATTGACTTACATGTGGATTGGTAAACCTAACGCAGCTTCTGCAGCGTCCATTACAACTTCACTTAATGAAGGGTGACCATGAATAGTCAATGCAATATCTTCTGCATTCATGCCACTTTCAACAGCTAGTCCGATTTCTGCAATCACATCAGATGCACTGATTCCGGCTACTTGTCCACCGACAATTACATTATCTTCTTTAGTTGTAACTAAGCGTACAAAACCTTCAGTAGCATTCAAGGATAGTGCACGGCCGTTTCCACCTAGTGGGAACTTAGTGACTTTAACATCCATTCCTTGATCTTTTGCTTCTTTTTCAGTTAACCCGACAGAAGCAATTTCAGGATCTGTAAAGGCTACGGCAGGAAGTGCGCGGTAATCCACGGCTACCTTCTTGCCTGAGATAGCTTCAGCTGCGATTTTAGCTTCATAGCTAGCTTTGTGAGCTAAGGCAGGTCCAGGTACAACATCTCCGATACCCCAGATGCTTGAAACGTTTGTGCGCCCCTGGTTATCTACTTTAATCAAGCCACGTTCGCCCATTTCAACTCCAGCCTGTTCAAGGCCTAGTTCATCAGTATTTGGACGGCGCCCAACTGTTACCAATACATAATCTACATCAAGAGACTGTTCTTCTCCTTTAGCTTCATATTTAACCGTTACACCATTATCATTAACAACAGCTTCTTTAGCCATTGCATCAGTTACAATGTTTACGCCACGTGATTTGAAGCTTTTCTCAACAAGCTTAACCATATCTTTATCGAAACCGTTAAGAATTGAAGGCAAACCTTCAAGAATAGTGATTTCAGTACCTAAGTTAGCATATACACCAGCTAATTCAGAACCGATGTATCCGCCACCTACAATAGCCATTTTCTTAGGAATTTCAGTCAGGTTCAATGCACCCGTTGAATCAAGCACGCGATTGCTGAACTTGAATCCTGGGATTTCAACCGGGCGGCTTCCTGTAGCAACAATAGCATTGTTGAAAGAATACGTTTGAGCATTGTCTTCACCCATAACACGAAGCGTATTTTCATCTACGAAAAATGCTTCTCCATCAAGGATTTCAACTTTATTCTTTTTAAGAAGGCCTTCTACACCTTTAGTCAGTTTAGAAACAACCTGGTTGTTTTTCCATTCCTGAGTTTTAGCAAAGTCAATTGTCACGTTTTCTGTAGAAACTCCAAAAGCTGAAGAATCCAATGAGTCCTGATACTTGTGACCGGCAGCGATTAGCGCTTTAGATGGAATACATCCAACGTTCAAGCATACGCCCCCAATGTGTTCTTTCTCAACAATAGCAACTTTCTGACCCATTTGGGCTGCACGAATTGCTGCAACGTATCCACCAGGGCCAGCACCAATTACTACTGTATCTAATTCAATTGCGAAATCTCCTACTACCATTTAAGATTCACCTTATCCTTCCATTAATAATAATTCAGGATCTGCTAATAGACGTTTAAGTTCGTTCATAGCTTTCTGACCTGTTGCTCCATCGATTACACGGTGGTCGAATACTAGTGACAATGCAAGCATTGGAGCCGCTACAACTTCGCCTTCATCATTTACGATTGCTTTTTTCGCAATACGTCCAACGCCTAAAATAGCAACTTCCGGGTGGTTAATGATTGGTGTGAACCAACCGCCGCCGACAGAACCGATGTTTGAGATAGAAATAGATCCATCTGCCATATCGTTAGATTTCAATTTACCTTCGTGAGCTTTTGCTCCCAGTTCAGAAATTTCTGAAGCAATATCAAACATTGATTTTTTGTCTGCATCTGAAACAACCGGTACATATAGTCCCTGTTCAGTATCTGCAGCAATACCGATATTGAAGTAGTTCTTGTAGACAACTTCATCAGTCGTGTCATCGATAGATGAGTTCAATGCTGGGAATTTCTTCATTACTGAGATAATTGCCTTAACAACGTAAGGTAGGAATGTCAGTTTAACATCCTGCTCTGCAGCAACCGTCTTGAATTTAGTACGGTGAGCCATCAGTTTAGTTACATCAACTTCATCAAACAGTGAAACTGAAGGAATAGTTAATGAACTGTTGACCATAGCTTTAGAGATAGCTTTACGTGTGGTAGACATTTTTTCTCTTGTTTCTTCATCAGAACGACCTGATTTGAATGGTTTAACGTTAGTAGACACTGCAGAAGAAGTACCTGTAGACTCAGAAGCTGCTTTCTCTTCTGTCTTCTCTTCAGATGTTGAAGCAGCACTTTCGCCTCCACCTTGCAGGAAGTTATCGATATCGTCACGAGTTGTGCGGCCACCTTTACCAGTTGCCTCAACTAAGCTGATATCTACATCTTTTTCACGAGCATATTGTCTAACCGACGGCATAGCCAGTACGCGCTTATTCGGATCAGACGTTTGAACGACTTCACCTGAAGCTTTTCCTTCAGAACCAGCCGGGTCTGTTTCATCAGTTCCAGCAGTAGCTGCTTCTTCTGATGACATTTCGGATTCAGATGCTTCTTTTTCAGTGTCAGCTTCCTCTTCCTCAGAACCTGCATCGCCTTCTGCGTCGATTTCCACAATTGGATCTCCTACAGAAGCTACAGTACCTGGTTCAACTAAGAATTTTTTGATTGTTCCATCAACCGGAGAAGCAAGTTCCTCAACTGATTTATCGTTTTGGATTTCTGCTATCGAATCGCCTTCTTCAACTGTGTCTCCCTCAGAAACTAACCAGCTTACGATTTCGCCTTCAGCCATACCTTCCCCAACATCAGGGAGTTTAAATGTAAAAGCCATTATTTTTCTTCCCTTCTATAATGATTTCATTTTAGAAATTAACTTTACTCAATAAGGAACAATCTTTCTATTCTCTTATATCGAGTTAAAAAGAGTGTTCCTTTTGAGTTTATGCTATATTTTTTTTAAAATTCAACTGTTTCTTTGATTACGCCAGTTATATCCTTAGCATTTGGCAACCATTCATTTTCAGCCTGTCCAAATGGATAAACTGTATCTGGTGAAGCCACAAAACCGATTGGTGCTTCAAGAGATAGAATAGCGCGCTGAGATACTTCAGAAATGACAGTGTTACCTACACCAGCCATACGCTGAGCTTCTTGAACCATAACCATACGGCCAGTTTTCTCAACAGACTTGATAACTGTCTCATAGTCAATAGGAGAAACAGTACGCAGGTCAACAACTTCTACAGATACGTTATCTTTTTCAAGTTCTTCAGCTGCTTTCAGTGCTTCACGAACCATGTAACCATAAGCTACAACAGTCACGTCAGAACCTTCTTTAGCAACTGCAGCTTTACCTAGAGGAACAGTGTACTGTTCTTCTGGAACTTCATCACGGAAAGAACGGTAAAGTTTCATGTGCTCTAGGAATACAACCGGATCTTCGTCACGAATAGCTGAAGTCATAAGACCTTTAGCATCATAAGGGTTTGAAGGAATAACTACTTTCAGTCCAGGAGACTGAGCCATTAATCCTTCCAAGCTGTCTGCGTGCATTTCAGGAGTATGAACGCCACCACCAAATGGTGAACGAATAACTGCAGGCAAGTGCATTTTTCCGCCCATACGGTAGCTAGTACGAGCCATTTGGCCAACGATTGAGTCCATTACTTCGAATACAAATCCGAAGAACTGGATTTCCATAACTGGACGGAAACCTTGAACAGCTAAACCGAATGCCATACCACCGATACCAGACTCAGCAAGTGGAGTATCACTGACGCGATCTTCACCATATTTGTCGAAAAGCCCTTGAGTAGCACGGAAAACTCCGCCGTTTTTACCTACGTCTTCACCGAAAATCAAGACTTTTTCGTCACGGGCCATTTCTAAATCAAGTGCTTCCGTGATTGCTTGAATCATTGTAAGATTCGCCATGATTATTTACTCTCCTTTGCTTCGTATTTCTCAATCTGCTCAACAATGTTCTGACCTGGCTCCTGGTACATGTTTTTCAGGAAGTCTGAAATTTTCATTTTAGGTGCCTGGTCTGCTTCTTTAGCAGCTTGTTTGATTTCTTCTTTAGTTTGTTCAATCAGTTCTTCTTCCTGTTCAGTTGTCCATAGTCCTTTTTCTTCAAGGAACTTACGGAAACGAATTAGAGGATCTCTTTGCTCCCAGTAATCAAATGATTCCTGTTCACGGTAACGTGTAGGATCATCACCTGATGTTGAGTGAGGTCCGAAACGGGAAGTAATTGTTTCAATCAATACAGGACCGTTTCCAGCAGCTGCCCACTCACGAGCCTGCTTAGTTACTGCATATACTGCCAATGGATCCATTCCGTCAACCTGGATTCCTGGAATCCCAGCTGCGGCAGCCTTTTGTGCCAATGTTGTAGCTGCAGATTGCTTCTCACGAGGAGTAGAAATCGCATAGCCGTTGTTTTGAATGAAGAAGACAATCGGCGCTTTGTAACGTCCAGCAAAGTTCATACCTTCATAAACATCACCCTGTGAAGATCCACCGTCACCAGTGTAAGTGAATGTTACTTCATCTTCTTTTCCAGCCATTTTCTGGCCTACTGCGTTACCCATTCCCTGGATAAACTGCGCTCCAATGATGATTTGAGGTGGAATTGCGTTTAAATCATCTGGATAGTTGTTACCTTCCACATGTCCACGAGACCATAGGAAAGCCTGTGATACTGGTAAGCCATGTTGAATAAGTTGAGGGACATCTCTATATCCCGGGTATAACCAATCCTGCTTTTTAAATGCAAAATGACTGGCTAATTGAGAAGCTTCCTGCCCCATAGTTGGTGCATAGAAACCTAGTCTTCCTTGACGTGCTAACGCCATAGAACGGTCGTGAAGGACACGTGACCATACCATTCTTCTCATTAATTCTACTAATTCATCGTCAGATAACTCGGGCATGATATCGTTATTAACGACATTCCCGTCTTTATCTAAAATTTGAACCATCGGGAACGAAGCTTCGATAGAGCTTAATAATGCTTCGTAATCAACTGGTTGCTTTGCCATAGAATACCCATTCCTCTCTGTTTTATAATTCATTGCAACAGTTATTTTCTTCTGTTACATTTTACTACATTCCTTTTTAAATTTATCATGATTACTCACTAAATGCAAGCTATACGGCCAGTCTGTTTTGTTAAGAAATACTGATATAGAAGGAATCCAGCCCTATTGTGATGTTTAGAGCAATGACGCTGTATTACTTGTTTATCTCCATTATTTTTAAATCAAGTTCTATTAAAGTAATACAGTGAAAAAAACTGTTATATAAAAGTCTTCTGTCCCCTGATTTTGTACCATTAAGTTTCTTGTCTCTTGAATCTTTGTGAATTACATAACTTTACTTCATGAGAAGACTTTAACCTAATTAAATTTTTAAGATGCGGCTTTCTAAAAAAACTGGTAAAATAGATAGGACCATAACAAGGAGGAATACTATGATTACAATGAAAGATGTTATTAGAGAAGGACATCCTACTTTACGGATGACTGCAGAGGCTCTCACTTTTCCTCTGGAATCTGAAACCATCGAATTAGCCGAAGATATGCTTGAATTTTTGAAAAACAGTCAAAACCCTGACATCGCCGAACAATATGACCTGCGTCCCGGTGTTGGCATTGCTGCTCCCCAGGTAGACCGATCAATACGATTGATTGCAGTACATGTTCCTTCAAGTGACGAAGAAGATGACACCCCCGATTTCAGCTCGGTTTTAGTGAATCCTAAAATTTTGAGTCACTCTGTCCAGCAGACCTGTCTATCTGACGGAGAAGGCTGTCTCTCAGTCGACAGAGAAGTTCCGGGTATCGTTCCCCGTCATAAGCGCATTACTGTTGAGTTTTATGATCTTGAGGGAAACAAGCAGAAAAAAAGACTGAGAGATTTCCCTGCTATCGTTGTGCAGCATGAAATTGATCATTTAAATGGTGTCATGTTCTATGACCGAATAGATAATGATAACCCATTAGCCCTGCCGGACGGTATTGATGTACTGGGAGCAGAGCCTTCAGAAGATTAGTTAAAAAAATACGGTCAATTCAAGCAGGATAGCCTCTTGAACTGACCGTATTTTTTCATTTAAGCTCATAAGCTAGTTAATTAACTGACTTTCGTCAACACTATGACACAAAGACTAACTCAGTATCATACTCTTCAACGTGTTATAGCTATTATTAAAGATAGTACCAGCTTACTGTCTATATATCTTTCAGTTTGGTTAATCTTACGTGGTGATGTTAGCTATACTAAAATAGTGACTCAGTCAAACATAACTAGCTGACCAACACGACTTATATAAAAACACTGGACAGCCGATTGAATAAACTCGGTTGTCCAGTGTTTTTATGTGCTGAGGACTAGATATTTCCCAGTACGTTATTAATCTTCTACTTTGATTACTTCTGCCGGATCGACCGGTTCTCTCATTTCTTTTCTCTTCTGCTGCTGATACTGTACAGCTTCAAGCAGTGGAATCATAATTGCTGCCACAAAACCGCCGGCAAACCCGTTATTATATAAGTTAATTCCGCCATGTAAGTAGCCGGTGTTTGAAACGACACTTAAATGAAGTGCTCCAGCTAAAATCCCTATCAGTGTGCCGTATCTTCCAGCAATAGGTGCAATCGTCGTACCAAACAGTCCGGCGATAACAACTGATGTTGAACTCATATCGTAGCCATTCAAGTAGCCCATCAATGAAACGCCTATCAGAATAGGCAATACATTTCTCACATGTTTACCGAAAGCTCCGAAACCAACCACGGTCAGAATACCACCTATGGCTGGGCCGTTAATCTCGCCTCCATGAAAGAGTACATAAAAAGTCGAAATATAGCCAAGGAACGCCATGTTAATAAGTGTGGCACTAAAGCCATTTGTTTTAAGAAAGTCTGTGGATAGTTGTCCTGAATGCTTTATTAAAGCTCCATAATTATTTAACGTCCAGGAGTTTAAATACAATCCGCCAATCAGCATCAGCGTGAATAGTGTCAGAAAAATAATTGTAAACGCCTGATTGTTTCCACTTGAAATCATGTTTACTGGTTCAATGTTTCTTCCGGTACTTCTTAATAGTGAAGTAAACATAGTACCAACTATCCCACTGGTAAAGCCGACATTGTAAACACTGAATCCTTTCGTAAAGCCGACAAAATGTTTGGCTAAAGGCGGTAGAATAAAGCCGGCAATAAAGCCAAATAGGTAACCGTAAAATACGCCTATTGGAAAAGAAAGGCCAATATTAAATGTTATTTCACTGACAAGGGGCCCTAACGCTGTCCCGAACAGTGCAGCCAATAATGATCGTTCTGCAGGAACCTCAGTAACCTTAGCGTATGCAAATGCGCCAAGAACGATAGGCATTGAATTGTACAAGTTTTTTCCGAAGAAAGAAAAGGCTGCGACTGTGAAGACTGCCGCAATAATTGGACCATTAACTTTAGCCTTGGTCATTCGGATGACGCCTATCGAATGAGCGGTTAATAAAGCTGAATTAAAGAGCGTTGCTCCGACGTTGGAAAGTGCAAAATAGTCTGTCGTAAGATTTGCAGGCGATGTCAGGATGGTTATTTGACCTGAAATGATTTCCTGAGGAGTATTGAAGACAAAAGCAAGAGAGGCAAAGAAAATAGCAATACTCAGCAGAAACCCATACTTTATATTCTGGGAAATGACATTATACTGTGTAATATGCAGTTGATTTTCTGAAATCAAAAATATATCCTCTTTTCTTTTTTTATGTCTGTTAAAATTTTTGTTTTTTATGGAGATAATCGGGCTCGAACCGACGACCTCTTCGCTGCCAGCGAAGCGCTCTCCCAACTGAGCTATATCCCCTTAACGGCACTTATATATTATTACGTATAGTAAGTAAAAAGTCTACCGTTTTCAGCGAAAAATTAAACGACACTCGTTTTTTTCACAGTTTTGACACAATCTTTCTTGCCTATTTTAAATGAAATTCAAGTTTTTCAAGGCAGAGTATATGCCCTCTTCGCCGTTTCTAGCCGTTACAAAATCGGCCACTTTTTTAACTTCTTCCTCGGCGTTCCCCATGGCAACCCCTGTACCGACATGTCTAATCATTTCAATGTCATTGAATCCGTCACCAAATGCAATAATATTCTGATTATCTACACCAATGTGATGGGCCAGTCGCGTAATCGTCTCGTATTTTGAGCCGTCTGCAGGCAGTACATCTACTCCAGCATCATGCCAGCGCACAAACCTGAACTGACTGAATAGATTGTTTTCGTAAAGCTCTGCCTCTTCTCGAGTATAAAACAGTAGACACTGGACCAGAGACTGTTCTTTATAATACTCTCTATCGTAGTCTGGCACAGGAAAACCGACATGGTGCATGCCGTTTATCATTCTATTGTTTGGTTCGCTGCTGCGTCTTCTTAAGTCGTCCACCGTTTCATATATCATCTGATGGCCGTTATCATCCGCCATTTGAATGAGCTGATTCAGTTCTTTCTTATCCAGTGAGTTAGTGTAAATAGAATCATTTTGATAATAAGCAGCTGCTCCATTACATACAATGTAGTTACTGATTCCCAGCTCTTTAATCACTTCCATAGCCATCGAACGGTTTCGACCGGTAGCGATAGCTACTTCATGGTTTTTCATTAAACTGGATACAGCCTCTTTCGTGCTTTCGGCTAAATTCTTATTATCATCCAGTAATGTCCCATCAATATCAAATACAAATAGCTTTTTTTTAGTCATTACATCACTTCCTCATTTATTTTCTTAACCCAGTATATATGAAACTCAGTTTTTCTCAATGAGAATAAGAAGTTCAATTTTAACTAACTACTGATAAATTACCTTTCCTATACTTATTATTTTCATTATGGTAAAATAATTCTATCAGTGGACTGTGCCCACTATAATGATCGGATAACATTACGAAATAAAGTAATTAAGACTAGCACTGGATTTCAAAAATACAAGGAGATAAAACATGAAACCAAATATAAAGAATAACGAAACGGCCGTGTACGCACTCGGCGGTTTAAATGAAGTAGGAAAAAACACATACGCCGTACAGTTTCAGGATGAAATTATCATCATTGATGCCGGCATTAAGTTCCCCGAGGACGATCTGTTAGGAATCGATTATGTTATTCCAGATTACACTTACCTTGTAGAAAACAAGGATAAAATTAAAGGTCTGTTTATTACTCACGGCCACGAAGATCACGTGGGTGGCATACCGTTTCTACTGAAACAAATAAACATTCCGATTTATGCCAACAAACTGGCACTTGCTTTAATCCGCAATAAACTGAACGAACACAATCTGCTTCGTTCAGCTACCTTGCATGAGGTCGGAGAAGATTCCGTCATCAAATTCCGTAAAACTACTATCTCGTTTTTCAGAACGACACACAGTGTTCCGGAATCCTACGGAATCGTTGTTAAAACACCAAATGGTAACATTGTTCAGACTGGCGATTTTAAATTTGACTTCACGCCTGTTGGAGAACCGGCTAATCTTCACAAAATGGCTCAGATTGGAGAAGAAGGCGTTCTTGCACTGTTATCTGACAGTACGAATGCTGAAGTTCCTAATTTCACCAAATCGGAACAAGTAGTCGGAGAATCCATCCGCAACCTTCTGAAAAAGATAGATGGCCGTATCATATTCGCTACTTTCGCTTCCAATATATCCAGAGTTCAGCAAGTAGTAGAAGCTGCAAATAAAACCGGTAGAAAAATAGCTGTTTTTGGACGTAGTATGGTAACTGCCATGGAAACTGGTCAGGAATTAGGTTACATTAGAGCCGAAGAAGGCACATTTATAAAAGCGAATGAATTGAAACGCTATAAGGATAACGAAGTACTCATACTCTGTACAGGTTCTCAAGGAGAGCCTATGGCGGCACTGAGTCGAATTGCTAATGGCACACACCGCCAGATTTCCATTCAACCTGGAGATGCCGTTGTCTTTTCCAGTTCACCAATCCCTGGTAACACAGTGAGTGTGAACCGCGTTATTAACCAGCTGCTTGAAGCCGGTGCTAATGTAATTCACGGTAAAGTAAACAATATACACACTTCCGGTCACGGAGGTCAGGAAGAACAGAAACTGATGCTTCAGTTGATGAAACCTAAATATTTTGTACCCATTCACGGTGAACACCGTATGCAGAGAATTCACTCTGGTCTAGCACAGAAAACAGGTGTGCCGGAAGAAAATTGCTTTGTACTGGATAATGGAGAGATCGTTGCCTTTACTGAAAACAGTGCACGTAGAGCGGGAGAGTTTGATGCTAGAGATGTCTACATTGACGGAAGCGGAATTGGAGACATTGGTAACGTAGTCCTGCGTGATCGTAAAACACTGTCAGACAATGGCCTTGTGGTAGTTGTTGCCACTATCGATACAAATAAACGTGAGGTTCTGGCCGGACCTGACATCATTTCCAGAGGATTTATTTATATGAGAGAGTCTGAAGAGCTCATACAAAATGCTCAGAAAGTTGCCTTCAAGAGTATCCAGAAATCTTTCGGTCACAAGCAAATAAACGAATTCAAAATGAGAAATGACTTGATAGAAGACGTCAAACAGTTCCTCTTTGCAGAAACTGAAAGAAAACCGATTATTCTCCCGGTCATTTTAACTAACTGATTGCAGAACTAAACTATAAACACAAAAGCGATTATCCCCTCAACCAGGGATAATCGCTTTTTATTATGCATGAAACAAAAAACTGTTACTCATCCTCGACTAAATCATGCCGAAATGCGTAGATTGCCACTTGGGTACGGTCCTCTACTTCCAATTTGGACAATATATTTGATACATGTGTTTTAACAGTCTTTAAGGTAATAAACAGTTCGTCCGCTATTTCCTGATTGGTATAGCCTCTCGAAATCAACTGAACCACTTCGTTTTCCCGGCTTGTCAAGCGTTCATGCAGATCATGCCGGTCTTTATTTTCTCTTTTTTCTTCTAATATCGTGCTGACTTCATCTTCAATATAGTTTTTACCATTGAAAGTGCTTCTAACTGCATCGGCAATTTCCTGAGCTGATGAGGTCTTTAGAATATAGCCGCATGCTCCCGCCTGCATAGCTGGGTATACTTTTTCATCATCAATGAAACTGGTGAGAATCATAATTTTTGCTTCAGGCCACTTTTTTATAATTTCTTCGGTTGCCTGAGTCCCGTCCATGACTTCCATCACTAGGTCCATTAAAATAATATCCGGTTTCAGCTCAAGAGCAAGCTCGACACCCTTTTGACCATTTTCAGCTTCTCCGACTACTTCAATATCCTTTTGTACAGAGAAAAAAGATGACAGCCCTAACCTGACCATCTGATGATCATCAACTAACAGTAATTTTATCATAGACTCATCCTCCCGAATTATACGGGACAGATATTTCAATACGTGTCCCTATATCTTTTAACGATATTATTTTGACTTGACCGCCTAGGCCTTCAATTCTTTCTTTGATGTTATGTAACCCATAGCTGCCTGATCTTGACTCTGACGCATCAAATCCTACCCCGTCATCAATTATACTTAACTGTATCAGCTTTTCCTGTTTTCTAAGATACATTTCAAGCTCTTTCGCTTTGGCATGCCTCAATACATTAGATAATAACTCCTGGATGATTCTAAACAAATCGTCTTCAATGCCATGAGAAAGGGTAAGGGCCTCAATCTGATAATGAATACTGATATCAGTTTTTGAAGACAGTTCTTTAAGAAGTTGTTCAATCCCCTGTTTAAGGGATTTTCCATCAAGCTGCACAGGCCGTAAATGAAGAAGCAAGGCACGCATTTCGGTTTGAGAAGCATTGATGGCTTCTTCTACCATATTCAGTTGCCGAACGACATTATCCGGGCAGTCCTGAATCTGATGGTTGGCTGCTGACAGAAGCATTGAAGCAGCAAATAACTGCTGACTGACCGAATCATGCAGTTCACGAGCTATTCGTCGTCTTTCATTTTCAAGAATTTCTTCACGTGATTCACCAGATACACCTTTTGACTCTTGAGCGTACTTTAAAGCCTGGTCTGCCATAAACATTAATTTTTCATGTAACTTTAAAAATTGCCTATCAACATCTTCATTTATCTGAAGAGGCGTATCAAGGGAATACATATCCATAAAGATTGAGGCAGAATAATGCCCTTGACTCATCATCTTGAGTCCTTCTTCAACTTTTCTCAACTTCTTTTTTTCAAATGCTCTCAAATAGGCTACAGTCAGTAGGGCCAGACCAAGCGAAAAAAGCAGCAAATAGAGGATAAGTGAAATTCCGATGAAGTTTACCTGATAAAGGGCAGTAAGCCTTTGATTTTCTGACAACGAAAGAAGAATGAATACTGAAATAAATAGTAAGACAAACAGATATAGGAAAAAATACCGGAAGAAAATGGGTAGTCTCCGCTTCATAGATGTACCACCTCTATCTCTCCCACTAATGTGCTTGTTACAATTTTCAATTTTCTCATAGATGTGGAATAGTCAGATGAATACCATTTAACTGTTTCGTTCTTTAATGTGTATTCTTCCTTGTCAATAACAAGCTTACCTAACCCCATACTGACATCTACTGAAAGGGCTGTGTCTCGGGGCACTATAATTTTCGTGTCACCCAGACCTTTCCGTATCAGGATAATATTTTCTCGCTTTGGCAGGATTGTGTTACCCAAATCAAAAAAAGTATCGCCTAATATTTTTATGAAGTTTTTATCTTCCCACTGAAAGACTTCTTTGCCAACCGAATCGTCCCCGAACCATTTATGTCTTGAAAACTGCAATTCGCTGACATCATAATTATCCCAGTTCACACTGATATATTCTTTTTCCTGCCAGTACTGTCTTTTCTTGAATAAAGGATCTCTGACCGTTCGGGACAGACGACTGTTGCTGTTAAACTCAACTACGAGAAAGACACCGAGTATTGCCCAGAAAGCACTGGTAAAGACTAAAGACAGTAAAAGCAGACCAATTGCAGTCCACAGATAACTAGATGTTTTCTCTTCTTCCTTGCCCGATCCTCTGTAAAGCAGGAAAGAGAAAATAGCACCAATTAAGAGAAGCAGCAGAAACATATTATTGAAAATCTGATAAAACAACCAGACAAACAGGAGTATCATAGCCGTTCGGTAGAGAGATGAATTCATGAGTGACACCTCCTTTAAATATACTACCAGTATAGCTAATTATACGCTTAATAGCACTAGTTCCTATTAAAAATCGGTCTCAGGAACTAGAAAAAGGTTAAAGAAAGAATTACTCTTTCTTTAACCTTTAGCTTTAAAATACGTTTGTAATTTCAACTTCCATGCTTCCGCCTGGTGTGTTGATAGAAACTTTGTCGCCAATTGTCTTGCCGATAAGTGCCTGAGCAATTGGTGATTCATTGGAAATTTTTCCTGAGAAAGGATCTGCTTCCGCTTTTCCAACAATTGTATACTCTTCTTCAATTCCATCGGGCAATTCCTTGAAGATTACTGAGCGACCAAGCGTCACTTCTCCTTCTTTGGAATTAGAGCTGTCAATGATTTGAGCATTTTGAAGCATATTTTCAATCGTGCTGATTCGTCCTTCTACAAAAGCCTGCTCGTCTTTAGCAGATTCGTATTCTGAATTCTCAGATAGATCGCCAAACCCTCGAGCAATCTTAATGCGTTCAACAACTTCCTTACGCTTAACTGATTT
Source organism: Alkalibacterium psychrotolerans (assembly GCF_054784355.1). NCBI lineage: Bacteria > Bacillati > Bacillota > Bacilli > Lactobacillales > Carnobacteriaceae > Alkalibacterium > Alkalibacterium psychrotolerans. Next base: position 21,174 of record NZ_BAAGPH010000030.1, read on the forward strand.
CAACTGCTTTAATTCATTTTCCAATTTTTCTTTACCTTCTAAAGTCATTGGATAAACTTTTTCTGTCATCAATATTTCCACCTCATAATTAGTAATCAGTAATATGTTAATAAAGTTAAAAAAAATAAGATTTAGATAATCTCTAAATTCTCAATGGAACAAAGATACCACGAACATTTCATTATGTAAAGCGTTTTTATAAATTAAAGATGACAAATTACAAAGAACGCTCTTCAAAAATTGTGTTAATCTTAGTTGTCATTAGATCAATGGCAACCTGATTTCTGCCGCCTTCTGGAATAATTATATCAGCATATTTTTTTGTTGGTTCAATAAACTGACTATGCATCGGCTTAACTACTTGCAGGTACTGTTCGATGACATTATCTAGCGTACGTCCGCGCTCTTCGATATCTCTTTTAATCCGTCTGATAATTCGAATATCATCATCCGTATCCACGTAGACTTTAATATCCATTAAATCTCTTAACCGCGCATCTTCCAGGATAAGAATGCCTTCCAGAATGATAACGTCTTTAGGCATTTGAGAAATGGTTTCTTCACTTCTCGTGTGTTTTGTATAATCATACACGGGCTTCTCAATGCTTTCGTAATTCAGTAAATCATTCAAATGGGAAATAAGCAATTCTGTATCAAATGCAAAAGGATGGTCATAATTTGTTTTCAGGCGTTCCTCGAAACTTAAATGATCCTGATTCTTGTAATAGGAATCCTGTTCAAGCATCATAATGGATTTCCCTGGGAAGAAATTGTAAATCGACTGGCTGACGCTGGTCTTTCCACTACCGGAACCTCCTGTCACTCCTATAACTATTGGTTTATGTCTTTCGCTCATACTTCATTTTCCTCTCAGATTTATTCATTCAAATTCTTAATAAAAGCACTGAGTCCGGTTATGGACTCAATGCTTCTTTCTAGCGCAGGTATTCATTTTGATATTCTAAGTGCTGTTCGTATGTCTCAGAGAAGTAAATATTTCGTGTAGATAAGTCTGCAAGAAAATACATATAGTCTGTTTCAGCCGGATACATACTTGCTCGAATGGACTCTTCATCAGGATTATTAACTGGACCTGGTCCTAACCCACGATGTTTATAAAGATTATACGGCGAATCGACTTCCAGGTCATCATAAGTAATGCGTTCCTGATGTTCGCCTAGAGCGTATGTCACACTGACATCAGTCTGCAGAGGCATATCTATTGCCAGTCTGTTATAAAAGACGCCCGATATCAACTCTCTGTCTTCATATGTGATGCCTTCTCTTTCAATGAAGGACGCCATAGTTAAAATATTGTGAACAGTCGTGTCCATTTCATCTATTTCATCATAGTAATCATTCATCACAGAATTCATTCTGGAAATCATTTGCGTCACAAGTTCATCTAAGCTCGTATCATCAAAGTACTCATACGTTGCCGGATATAAATAGCCTTCCAGCGTATACAGTGTTTCTTCTCTCAACTCAAATGCTTCTTCCAGAAGTTCGGGAAATTCATCTGCCTTAGCCTCTAGAAACTCTTCGCTTTCAACTAAATCAAAAAACTCTTCAATAGTGTAGTCCGTCTGATTGTCAATGACAATCGCTACCTGTTCAATTGTATAGCCTTCAGGAATCGTTAAACGACCAGTAGACTCCTCAGTAATGGGCGTGCCGCCCTCCTGCAGCATCCATACAATCTCATCGGTGGACATCGAAGGTGAGAACAGATAGTACCCAGCCTGAAAGCCTTCTTCTCCGGTAAACCGCAGATGGTAATTAAATACAAAAGCACTTCTGATAATATCGTTTTCTTCTAAAATCCTGGCTATGTCTGTTCGCGATGATCCAATTGGAATCTCCACAGGCACATCCTCATTACTTTCCGGTTCCAATGGTTCCAGTGAAGTTGTGTAGTAATGATAGCCGGACACTACAAGTATAATGACTAATATAATTAATATAGAAACAATACTCAGAACTATTTTTCTTACGGTTTGAGTCGATTGTCTGTTGGGCATAAACTGTCCATCCTTTTTCCGTTGAAGTTATCTCTATCATTATACACAAATAGCCTTATGTGTGAAAGCACTATTTAACCTGTTAAAAATTCAGCTCACCAGAATTATCTTTAAATACTGACAGTTAGAATCTATCAAGCGCATCGGTGGGCGGCCCATAAAAAAAAGACGGAAAATTGCTCCGTCTTTTTTTAAAAGATTTATTCTTCTTCGCTGATAAAAGTGTTTAAGACTTCTTCAATCATTTCCCATTCTTCATCAGTTTCGATGGCACTCAATGTACCTTCAAGACCGCCATCTGATTCCGTATAAGAAAAGGCAGACAGTTCAACTTCTTCTCCCTCGCTTGTGCCTGAAGGGAAAACCAGTACATAAGACTTATCGAAATCTTCAGAGTCGAAAGTGAAAAGAATTTCGTATAATTCTTCATTACCTTCTTCATCTATGATTGTAATATAGTCGTGTTCGTGCTCTTCCTCATGGTTATGGTCATGATCGTGATTATGGTCTTTTGTCATTATAAAAACTCCTTGTATAAAATATTTATTTGTTTGACTGCTGATCGAGATAATTCTGAAGAATCATAACAGCAGCCAGTTTATCGATTACTTTTTTGCGTTTTTTTCTGGATGTATTGCCTTCTTCTATCAGCATCCGTGTGGCCTGCATAGTGGTCAATCGTTCATCCTGATAGATGACCGGTAATGAGAAGAGCTCCTCAAGCTTTTCACCGTATGAGAGTGAAATTTCAGCCCGGTTGCCAATTGAACCATCCATATTTTTAGGCAGTCCAACAACGATTGATTCAACTTCATACTCCTCAATCAGTTCTCTTAAGCGGTCAAACCCTAGTTCTTCGCGCGCTTCATTGATTTGGATTGTTTCTATACCCTGAGCAGTCCAGCCAAACAAGTCACTGACTGCCACACCTACTGTTTTAGAGCCGACATCCAGCCCCATTATTCGCATACTAACTTTCTCTCTTTAAATAATGAGTAACCAGTTCTTCAAGTACTTCATCACGTTCATGACGTTTGATTAAATTACGGGCATCATTGTGTCTTGGAATATAAGCGGGATCGCCCGACAGTAGATAGCCAACAATCTGATTGATCGGATTGTAGCCCTTCTCTTCCAGGGCTTTGTATACAAGTGTGAGCGTTTCTTCTACATTATGTTCGTCCATGTTTTCTACACTAAAACGAACGGTATGGTCATTTGAAGTCATAAGTCTGTTCCCTCCATACATTTTCCGTCAAAAACTCGCAGTTTCAATGTGCAAGTTCAAGTTAGTTATATTTTACTAGAAATGTAACGAAAGTACAATCTAATCTGAACAGGATTTCCCTTTTATACAACAGGAAGACCATGAGAGCAGTCTATAGCACGTTTTCCAAATATGAACTTACTGCTTCCAGGGCCTGTGGCAGCCCGTCAGGATTTTTCCCGCCGGCCTGAGCAAAGTCAGGACGACCGCCTCCACCGCCTTTGACAAATGGCGAAATGTGTTTAATGACATCGCCTGCCTTAAGTCCTTTTTCGATAGCCTCTTTATTCATTGACACAATCAGGTTCACTTTCTCATCACCCCGAAGTCCCAGCACTAGAATATCAGAGACATTCAGCTGTTTCCATTTATCAGCGAGCTGTCTTAACTGATTCATATCCTTTGCTTTGATTTCTTCGGCAATAAAGGTTACCCCTTTGACTGATTTCACTTGTGTAAATACTTCGTCTGCTTGAGCATTGGCTAATTTTGCATGAAGTGATTCATTGACTTGAGTGATTTCCTTCAATTCTTTCAATAGTCCTTCGACTTTAAGCGGGACTTCGTGAGGAGCCTGCACTTTCATCAACTTGGATGCTTCCTTCAGGATACGCAGCTGGTCTTCCATCCATCGGTATGCTCCTTCGCTTGATCGGGCTGTAATACGTCTCACTCCCGCACCAATTCCAGCTTCAGAAGTGATTTTAAACAAGCCTATTTCAGCCGTACTGTTTACATGGGTTCCCCCGCAGAGCTCTTTGGAGTAATCACCGACCATAACTACACGAACATTCTTGCCATATTTTTCACCAAACAGAGCCATAGCTCCCAGCTTCTTAGCCTCGTCTAGAGTTGTATTCAGCGTTTCCACTCTAAAGTTTTCCTGGATTTTTTCATTGACGCGCTGTTCCATCTCAGCCAGTTCTGTTTCACTAACCTGTCCGAAATGAGTAAAGTCAAAGCGGAGGTGATCTTCTTCAACCAATGAACCGGCCTGATTTGCATGGTCCCCCAGCACATCTTTTAAAGCCTGGTGGAGCAAATGAGTCGCTGTATGATTGCGTTCAATCAGTCTTCTTCTTTTTCTGTCAATAACTAAGGTATAGTCTTTATCTATACTTATCGGCTTTCTTACTAGCGCTTCGTGTATAGACTGACCATCCGGTCCAGGTTTAACGGTCGTCACTTCTGCCATTACTGTCTGGTTCTCATCAAGAATCAAGCCAGTATCACCCGCTTGTCCACCCTTTTCTGCATAAAAAGGTGTTTCTTCGAACAACACCTTTACAGTGTCTCCTTCTGTTGCTTCCTGTACAAATTCCTCATCTTTAATTATTTTTGCTAGTGTGCTGACTGTTTCATCTTCTTCGTATCCCTTAAATTCACTCTTAACAGCAAGACTATTTAGGAGTGAAGACTGGACAGCCATCGATCCTTCTGCCTGACGGGCCGAGCGGGCACGTTCTCTCTGTTTTTCCATTTCTTTTGAAAAACCTTCATAGTCGATCTCTATTGCTTCTTCGCTGACCAGTTCTTCAGTCAGTTCAACCGGGAAACCGAAGGTATCGTATAGTTGGAAAACATACTCCCCTGATATAACGTTCTGACCAGTTGCTTTCAGCTCTGAAATAATTTCATTGGCCCGCTCTATACCGGCAGCCAGTGTTTCCAGGAAGCGTTCTTCTTCATTTAAAATAACTTTAGCGGCAAATTCCTGCTTGCCTGAGACTTCGGGATAGTGTTCCTGCATAATCTCTGCGACAACCGGAACTAATTCTGATAGGAACGGTTTTTCAATAGAGAGTCTGCGTCCATGCATGACGCTTCTTCTAAGCAGTCGTCTCAAGACATAGCCACGTCCCTCATTTGAAGGAAGAGCACCGTCACTGATAGCAAACGCCAATGTTCTGACGTGATCAGCTATCACTTTGAAGCTGACTTTCTTCTCTTTATTCTCAGAATAGCTAATTCCTGATTTTTGTTCAATTTTCTCAATAATCGGCATAAACAAATCTGTTTCAAAGTTTGTCGGTGCATCCTGGATAATCGACAGGACTCTTTCCAGTCCCATCCCAGTATCAATATTCTTGTTCGGCAGCGGGTCATATGAATTATCAGGCTTGTGGTTGAATTGAGAAAAAACTAAGTTCCAAATTTCAAGCCAGCGTTCATTTTCGCCTCCGGGATAGTTTTCTTCGTGCCCTTCCGGCAGGTCATTGTATTCTTCTCCACGGTCATAGAAAATTTCCGAGTTAGGTCCGCATGGTCCTTCCCCGATATCCCAGAAGTTTCCTTCTTCTTTAACAATATGCGAAGCGTCCAGACCGATATCGTCCTTCCAGATGGTATAGGCTTCCTCGTCATCAGGATAAACTGTGACAAAGAGTTTATCTTCATCCATATCCATCCATTCAGGACTGGTCAAGAATTCCCATGCCCATTCGATCGCTTCTTTTTTAAAGTAATCGCCGATGGAGAAATTCCCAAGCATTTCAAAAAGTGTATGGTGACGTGCTGTAACTCCTACATTTTCAATATCGTTAGTCCGAATGCTTTTTTGTGAGCTGGCAATCTTAGGGTTTTCAGGTTTTACAGTACCATCAAAATATTTTTTCATCGTCGCCACACCGGAATTGATCCATAACAGCGTCGGGTCTTCTACAGGTACTAATGAGGCACTTTTTTCAATCTTATGTCCCTTTTCTTCAAAAAAATCTAAAAAGAGCTGTCTGAATTCACTACTTGATAATTTCTTCATGTTCATCATCCTATCTTATTTGTATTTACATCAAAAAAACTGAATAAATCGCTGCTTACAAGGACGTGTATACGCGGTACCACCTTGTTTGCAACGACTTATTCAGTCAGTCATTACCTCTTCAGTCTTGTTAACGCCAAGAAACGGCACAATTTCTTATGCAGAAATAAAAGGGAGCACTTAAGGTTTCTGATGTTCTTTCACCGCTAGGAACATCTCTCTTTAAAACTTACCGTCAGTATGGCCTTTTATGAATGATAAAAGTATAGCGCAGTTTTGCTCTGTAGTCAATCTTTAGTGTTGACTGTGCGTCTCATTGTTATCTATCAAGTCTTCCTCATCTGTCCACTCAGTCTCGTGGTGAATAAAGTATTTACTCATTGAGAACCCTCTACCCAGTACTTCACTCGCCGGCATGGCTACTACAAAGGCATCTGAATCGGCTTTTAGTACCACTTCCTTCAAGAGCGTAAATTCTCTTTCCTGAATGACCGCCATAAGCATATCTTTATCTGTGTTGCCGTAACCGCCTCTAATCCCCAGATTCGTCACGCCTCTTTGCATAGTATGCAGAATCTCATCACGAATATCTTGTGGACTGTCGGAAATGATAAAAACATTTTTATTTCGGTTGAATCCAAGCTGTACAAGGTCAATTGTTCTGGAAATAATGAACAAGGCTATCAATGAATACATGACTGTTTCCACATCAAAAGCCAGTAAGGCAACCATGATAATGAAGCCGTCTACTATCATGGTGCTTAATCCTAATTGCAGATGGAGAAACTGGTACAGAATTTGAACAATGATGCTCGTTCCGCCTGTGGAAGCTTTAGCGCGGAATACTATACCTAATCCCAGTCCAGTTATTCCGCCTCCAAATATGGCAGCCAGGAGCGGATCAAAGGTCGCAGCTGGAAAATGGCCGATAAACATCAGGAAGAAAGGTAAAAGCAGGCTACCCAAAATAGATTTATATCCGGCGGCCTTACCAAGCACAACAAATGATAAGATTAAAAGTGGGATATTGATACTGTATTGAAATAAGGCAGGATCAAAGCCAAATAAATCATTGGCGACAATAGATAATCCTGAGATGCCCCCAGAAACAATGTTGTTGGGAAGTAAAAAGACCTGGAATGCTATGGCCGTCAGAAACGAGCCGAATACAATATAGACATAATCCACCGCACTTAATGTATATCGTTTAGCTACTTGTAACATACTTTTCCTCCTTCAGATTAAATCTTTTTTTATTCATTACTAATTATTGCAACTGGTCTATTCTAACACTTTATTTCAGCTTAAAACAACCCAAAAGAGGTAAAAATATAAGTATAGTTTGGTTAAGTCGTACTTTTAATAAAATTGAAATACAGTATACTATATCTATACATAAAAGGTGTGGTGATTAAATGTCGTATTCTTATTCTCGCTATTTATTTATTGTCAATGAATATTCCCGTAAAGGTAGACATATCAAAGAAAAGATAGAGACCTTAATGGCAGAGCATCCTGTAAGCTTTGAACTGGTTACAACTAATTATAAAAGACACGCGTCTGAACTGGCTAAATACTATGCTGATACAATCTCGAATGATACCCTGCTGATTGCTGTCGGGGGTGACGGAACATTAAACGAAGTGGTACAAGGTATTCATGAATCTGGAAGAAACCATCCGGTTGCCTACATCCCTACTGGCTCCGGAAACGACTTCGCACGTTCACATGACTTGTCCAAGTCTATTGACATGTCTCTGAAACGCATACTCACATTAACCACTTCGAAGGAACTGGATATACTTACAGCTAAATCATACCATAACCACATGGTCGCAGTGAACAGCATCGGTTTTGGCATAGATGGCATGGTGATATCAAAACTGGATGAAACCACGAACAAACAGACCATCGGTAAATCCTCCTATTTACTGTCTGTTCTTTCAGCTTATTTCTCACAAAAAGAATTTTCACTTACGCTTAAAGGTGCGGATGACGTTATTACGTTCGAAAACGCCCTTCTTGTCGTCTTTGCCAATCATAAGTTTTTTGGAGGGGGGATTCCTATTCATCCACTCGCGAACCCCACCGACTCATATATCGATATAGTCGTGGCTGAAAAAATTTCTTTTCTGGAACTGCTCGATATACTGTACCGCATACTGACAAATGAAAGCCATCTCTCTCATAAAAAAGTGCATTCCTACAGATTCAAGTCCTGTTCAGTCACCATTGATCCCCCTCAGTTTGGTCAGCATGACGGTGAGCTGATTGAACGAAACGTCAAGTCCATGACGCTGTCTACTGACAAACAAGAATTCTGGATATAAAAAAGAGTACTCTGATGTGATTTCAGAGTACTCTTTTTATGGTTGAATGTTTTCCATGCCAATCATTGGGTCGATTGTCTGAGTCTGGACCAGGTCAGGAGTCAGTCGGTAATCTTTTACAGGAGGTAACTCCTCTGCTTTTTTCGTCTTATCAACTTCGTCTGTTTCTTCTCCCTCTTCGTCCGCCTCAGTCAGTCTGTATCCTAACGTCGTGTTCCTTTTTACTGTATCCTCTATAATACTCTTTTCAAATGCTGCTCGCTCTCCACATAACAGCAAGGTCTTGCTTGCCCGTGTGATTGCAGTATAGACAATGTCTTTCTTTAACATTCTACCGTAGCCGAATACAATGGGCAGAATGACCATGTCGTATTCACTGCCCTGTGATTTATGAATCGAACAGCAATAAGACAGCGTAATCTTATTCCATTCATTACGCCCATAGTTCACTTCGTTGCCGTCAAAATCGATGACCAGTTCTTCTGTATTCAGTTCAGACTCCTTGGCGGATAGGATGCCTGTGATGACACCCATATCTCCATTGAAGACAGACCGTTCCGGTTCATTAATCAGCTGGAGTATTTTGTCGCCTATGCGGTACGTGCTGTCCTGAAAGGTGACTTCTTTCTGTCGGGACTTTTTAGGATTGAAAAGTTCCTGCAGCAATTTATTCAGCTCATTTATACCGGCGGGTCCTCTATACATGGGAGCCAATACTTGAATGTCCTGAGCGGTATACCCTTTTTCAATAGCTTTTGTAACAAGCAGACTGACAACGTCCTTCACACTGCTGGTTCGGCAGGAGAAAAAATTCCGGTCTGCCTTTTTGTCATTAAAATCTTCAGGCAGTCTTCCCTGCTTCATTTCGTGAGCGAGCTTGATAATGGACGACTCTCCGTCCTGTCTGTATATTTCTGTCAGTTCTTTATAAGGAAGCATCTCGCTTTCAAGCAAATCCCTCAAAACCTGACCGGGCCCAACCGACGGCAGCTGATCTTTATCGCCAACTAGAATGACTTTCATATCCGTACGAACAGCCTTAAACAGCTGATACGCCAGCCAAGTATCAACCATGGACATTTCATCTATAATAAGCAGTGAGCCTTCAAGTGTTTTCTCCGTTTCCGGCAGATCATCGTCGTCTTCTGTTGCTGTCAGCCCCAGCAGCCGGTGTATGGTCGAGGCTGGCAAACCAGTTGTTTCCTTCATTCTTTTTGCCGCGCGTCCAGTCGGCGCTGCCAATTGCACTGGAAAGGGCTGACCGGAGTAGTCCATTGGATCAAGACTCAAATCATGCAGATCGGCATAGACGGAGACAATAACTTCGAGTACTGTTGTCTTTCCTGTTCCAGGACCACCCGTCAGTACAAAAAGAGGGGATTGCAGTGCTTCAATAACAGCCGCCTTTTGTGACTCCCCTAATTTGAAGCCGCGCTTTTTTTCAAATTGGCTAATTTTCTTTTTTATTTTCTTTTCATCTGGTACGGAATCGTCGTTAGTAAGCAGACGATCGATAGCACTGACAATTCCCCACTCAGATGCGAACAGAGAAGGAAGATAAAATCGGTTTTCATCTTTTATAATTTTATTTTCCCCAACCAGTTCCAGAATATTTTCTGCTATCAGGTCTGGATCTATCAAAAATGAACGGCTTTTCTCCAGTACCGTCAGCGTCTGCTTCAGCAGATAATCAGCCGATACATAGGTATCCCCACTGCTCAACGTCTTTTCTTCCAGGGCGTAAATCACACCGGCTTTAATACGCTGGGGGTTGTCTCCTTCAATACCCATCTCTTCTGCTATAGCATCAGCCCGGTTAAATCCTACCCCATCGATTTCCTCAATCAGAATATAGGGGTTCTTCTGAATCGTACTCAGCGTGTGTCCTTCAAATCTCTGGTAGACCTTATACGCCAGTTGATTGGACAAACCATAATTATTTAATGTGATAATGACTTTCTGCATTCCCTGCTCTTTTTCAAGCACGGATACCAGCTGCTCCTTCTTTTTATCATTCAAGACGGGTACAGTGTCTAAAACGGAGTCATCCTCGATTATTTTATCAATACAGTCCATGCCAAGGTAATCGACAACCGCCTGAGCCGTTTTCTTTCCGATACCCTTGAAGCGGGGGCTGGACAGGTATGTGATGATGGCCTCCTCACTGGACGGTTTTTCTTTCATGTATTTGGTCGCAGTGAACTGCACGCCGTATTTTGGGTGCTCTGTCCAGTTTCCAGAGAAATGATAATGGTCTCCAGTTTGAATCTGGCCAAAGTTACCTGTTATGACGATTTCGTCCTCTTTTAATTCTTTATCTGTTTCATCAATTTTGACAAGCATCACTTTGTAAAAATTAGAAGGATTAGAATAATAAATGGATAATACTTCTCCAATAATATAATGATTTTTCTCTTTGTTGCCTATTTCCACTTTCCATCCTCCTTTAATGCACATGCACGCTTCCCCTTTGACTAAGATGCTCTTCTGAAGTCAGATGGAGACAAAAGGGTGTAGCGTTTAAAATTTCTGTTAAATGTTCTCAAATTTGCAAAACCGCATATAAGTGCAATTTCCTTGACTGATAAATCAGTCTGTTTCAGGTGTTCAGCTGCTTGAGCGACTCGGTAACGGTTTAAGTACTCAGTAAATGTCAGTTTAGTATACTGATAAAAGGTTTTTGACAAGTAGGCGTAATCATACTGCAGACTCTGAGCGACAGTTTTGAGCGAACAGTCTTCATCAAAGTGCTTGTCAACATATAATAGAATATTCTGGACTACTTTTCTTTTTGAGGAAATAGTCACTTCGGCAAAGGTAGTCGCATTAATCAGGTCATTACAGTAACTGTACAGTAAACTTTTCTGAGCATATACGGACTCCAGATTTTCCGGCCGTATAATCGAAACATCTGACAATTTATTGTTCTCAGGTTCTTTATTTTTATAGTTTGCATAAAAGTGACTGATCATTTCAGGTGAAAAAATCAGCACGTCACATACAGATGCTTCCGGTGTCGTCAGCTGATGCAGCTGATTTGGAAAGACCAGAACGGCTTCATTCGGATGAAGGGTATAGCTTGTTTCTTCAATAGTAATGTTCATTTCACCTTCCAGCACATGAATAAATTCAAAGGCACGATGAAAGTGTAGAGGAAAAGTTGAGCCGTTTAAATGGAGGTGTTTCAATGTCTGTTTCTCTTCCAGACCATGGTCTTCAAAAAAATACATGGGCATCCCTTCCTGGAAAACTGTTTAGTTGCTTCATTCACTCTATATAAGAATAGCACGAACATTAAGTCAGTACTATATTACCAAATAAATTCACCAAACAACATAAAAATCCTGACCTTTTCGGGTCAGGATTTTGGATTATACATACTGAAGGATTTCAGATTCTTTAAAGGCTTTGTCAATCGTTCCGCCACCCAGACACTCGTCACCATCATACAGGACAATAGCCTGACCAGGTGTTATAGCCCGTGCGGGTTCGTCGAATTCAACTGTCGCTGTTTTATCTTCATTATTCAGGTGGACAGTGACTCCAACGTCTTTTTGACGGTATCGGAATTTAGCCGTACAGCTGAACGTTTCCGGAAATTCTCTGTCAACTGTAAATGTAAATTGACTGGCCGTTAAATGAGTGGCATATAAATGTTCATGGGTAAAGCCTTGCCCGACTATCAGCTCGTTCTCTGCAAGATTCTTGCCAATTACGAACCAGGGCTCGTTTGATGTTCCATTTCCACCTATCCCAAGGCCTTTTCTCTGACCGATAGTATAATACATCAGTCCGTCATGTCTGCCCATGACATCGCCCTCTTCTGTCACCATATTACCAGGCTGAGCGGGAAGATAATCCATTAGAAAATCTTTGAAGTCTCTTTCACCAATAAAGCAAATCCCAGTTGAGTCTTTTTTACCGGCTGTCGCCAGATCATGCTCTTCCGCAATCGCTCTCACTTCTTTCTTTTCCATTTCGCCTAAAGGAAAGAGAACTTTTGCTAGTTGTTCCTGAGAGAGCTGATTTAAGAAGTAGGTCTGATCCTTATTGTTATCCAGCCCTTTGAGTAAGTGAGCTGTGCCGTCTTCATCGCGTCGAATTCTTGCGTAGTGTCCTGTCGCCACGTATTCGGCTCCGAGACTCAAGGCATAATCAAGAAACGCTTTAAACTTGATTTCTTTGTTGCACATGACATCCGGATTCGGTGTGCGGCCTTTTTTATATTCTTCGAGAAAATAAGAAAAGACTTTGTCCCAGTATTCCTTTTCAAAGTTAATTGAATAATAGGGTATGCCTATTTTATTTGCTACCAATGCAACATCTTTGTAGTCTTCAGTCGCTGTACATACACCATTTTCGTCTGTATCGTCCCAGTTTTTCATGAAAACACCAACGACATCATAGCCTTGCTGCTTTAATAAAAGAGCAGTCACAGAGGAATCTACGCCTCCGCTCATGCCAACTACGACGCGTGTATTGCTATTCGTCATAATTTCACCATCATTTCTATAAAGTTCTGCACTCTGTACGAATTGAAGGTTCGTGAGTTCCAGTCTGTTCCATTATACTTACTAAATGAAAGAAATCAAGTTCCCTTTACATTTTTAATCAAAACTTAAAAAGCCTTCAAGAGGAAGATGGATACTCTCTCTTGAGGGCTCTTGCTTTATACTTAAATTTTAAAAAACTACTCAGCTTCGACAAGTACCTTGCCTTCAATTAGGCTTAATAAAATGTTTTCAGCAAATTCTCTTTCTTTTTGCAGTTCCTTGTTTTTATATAAATCAATCTTTTTTAACCCGTTGGGTGTCACTGCAGATATTTTCAGTTCATCAATATCTTTAGAAATAGTAATTTTCAGTTTAGGTGACTTTTTGTCCATCGCATGGGTACTTAACACTCTTTCATACTGAAATGAACCATTTTTAGTTTCAGTAAAGCCATTATCTCTCAACGTATAGCGTTTTGCTTCGTCACTAACTCTGTATGACTGGTTACTTCCGAGCAGTGAATCCTTCTTGTACGTCGCCAAAGTCAACATCCTCTCTTCAATTCATACTTCTATTATTTTATGTTTTCTTTAAAAAAGCAACCGCTTTTTTAATAACATTAACCATTTTTGCTATTTGCTCAGGCTCACTGCCGTAGCCGAAGCTGATTCTAATCGTTTCTGCTATAGCAGGGTGTTCTCTACTATAGAGAGCTTCCAGCACGTGACTCGGTTCCACATTGCCGGCTGAACAGGCAGACCCGATGGAGACGGCTATACCGGCAAGATCAAGGTGTATCAGCAGCTTTTCAGCAGAAACGTTTTTAATGTGCACACTTAAAATATGCGGCAGAGTAGTATCTAGAGAGCCATTAACGGCATAATCGATATCCGCTTCATTCAGCCTGTGGAGGGTTTCTCGTTTGAGGCTGATGTACTTTTCAGATAGCTCAGCTTTTGAAGCTTGTCTGAGTTCCACTGCCCGCTTAAAACCGACTATTGCCGGTATGTTTTCAGTACCTGCCCGGCGTTTATTTTCCTGCTCCCCGCCCATTATCAGACTTGGCAAGTTTAGATTTTTTTTCATGTATAAAAACCCTATGCCTTTGGGCCCGTTAATCTTGTGAGCTGAAACGGATAACAAATCAATACCCTGGTCCACTACATTGATTGACTCAGTGCCGTAAGCCTGTACAGCATCAGTATGAAAGACAACGTCGTGGTCCAGCTCATTCAGATAGTGGCCTATTTTTTTAATCGGCATAACGGACCCGATTTCATTGTTTCCGTAAATAATTGAGACGAGAATCGTGTCTTCTCTCACACTGTCTTTAACCTGTTCAAGTGTTATTGTCCCTTCTTCGTTAACCGGAAGCCAGGTCACTTCATACCCGTTTTTCTCAAGGTAATGAATGGGATTCCTGACTGCTGCGTGTTCTATATTGGTGGTGATAATATGTCTGCCTTTAGCTTTCATTTTTTCTGCTGTTTTTAACACTGCCATATTATCGCTTTCCGTGCCCCCGCTGGTTATAATGATTTCTTCAGGCAAGGCATGAATACTTTCAGCAAAGGTCTTTCTTGCTTCTTCAAGCAGGCCTTTACTTTCTCTCCCCAGCTGATGTGTGCTGGAAGCATTGCCATAGTGATTAGCCAATGCCGAAGCCATTACCTCAATCACCTCTGGGTGCATAGGTGTAGTGGCGGCATGATCAAAGTATAACTGCTTGTTCATGTCATTCTCCTTCATTTATGACGTCTCGATAGTTGGATACAGCATGCGGAGTATCTTTTGCGTTAAATTAACCCCCTGGCCATTTTGCAGAAAAGCATGCATATGCATCGCTGGGTTAAAGTTGGCTTCAATAAAGACATATCGGTCTTCATGTTTAGACACCGGTTTCGTTCGGTCAGGGATGATTAAATCGACACCGGTCACTTTAACTTCTAAAGCATTTGCAATCCGTGCAGCCAACTGTTTGTAGGATTCGTGCATGTCCTCAGTCAAGTCGATAGAGTCGCCACCAGTTGAAATATTCGAATTTTCTCTAAGCAGTGCCTGTTCACCGTTCTTCAGAACAGTTTCAAAGTTATAACCCTGCTCCTTAAGCATCAGCTCTTCAATTTTACCCATTTTAATTTTTTCCAGCGGGGCCCGGTGATTTTCTCCGCGGTAGGGGTGCTGATTCTTTTCGTCAATCAATTCTCTGATTGTCGCTATTCCGTCCCCGACCACATTAGCCGGTTTTCTCAGAAGAACCGCTTCTGTCTTTCCATTGATGACAAAAAAGCGATATTCCGTGCCTTCAGCAAATTCTTCAATCAGTACTTCAGAATCTTCTTCAAAAGCCAGTTCGAGTGCTTCTTTAAATGCTTCATATGAAGCTGGTTTTTTGAAAATAGAAATCCCAATGCCGTAATTGGTTGATTTAGGTTTGACAACTATTGGGCTGTTTTTGAAAAAAGAGTACTGATTCAAGGCCTGTTCCAGAGTCACATATCCTCTTCCCTCAGCAACTGTAAAACCGGCATCCTTCACTATTTTTTTGGTAACTGTTTTGTTAGCCATAATCCAATGAGAAATATACGTATCTTTAGCTGTCATATTCCCATTTTTTACATATTCTACTTTTCCATTGTGTTCTAATTTGAGAAACTGATCGTTTTCATCCAGAATAGTCGTATCAATGCCTAGTTTCAGACAATCCGAAAGCAGCAGCTGAGTGCTCATTTCCATGGTTTCAAACCCGCTCAATAAAAATGGTTTTTCAAAAGAATGCTGCTTGTATGTCTCGCCAAGCTTTATACCCAGCTTTATAAATGACCCTTCTTGTTCAATGTTTTTAACCACTCGTGCAGCTAGCGTTTTTTCAGGGTGATGAAATTCATCTATCGCCTGCTTTACAGCATCGCTATAGCTTTTATTTAGCTTTAACTCTTCGGCAGTTTCCATCATCACATTCAGTAACTCCAATCCTTCATCTAAATAGCGAGAAGAATCAAAGGGATTTTCCATTGCTGTCAGTTCATTCATTTCAGATCCTGTTTCAATATCTTTATCTGTGCTGTCGGAGTCCATCCAAACCATTGTCAGTAAAAACAGATGAGTGAAAAGAGACTGTTCTACTGAAAAGCCCAGCTTTTCGAATGGGTTCAGGTCAAAAGAACGAAACTCTACATAGCGTGTTCCACTGTTAATCAGATTACACACAGCTTTTCCTTTTCCTCTAAGACGAGAAGAACCATAGTATTCTCTTTCTTCGATTAAATCTCTGTCTTTAACCAGAGATTCAATATCTGTAACATATCTTTTTATATTCTCATATGAAACGCGGTGGCTGAAATTATTATGATAACCGATTGAACTGTTTCTGATACTTCTGAAATAAGTATAAGGTACTTCATTCCCAAGGAAACTTGCATCCCCAACTGGTGAAGCGCCAAACAAGTAAGTCAGAATCCACTGATAGCGGAGGTAGTTCCGCGACATCTTCAAATACAGATCGTTGCACCAGGCATTAAATTCCTGAGATGTCGTCATGTCCTTACCCATTTCAGATATAAAGGCTTCAGAAAAAGAAAAATTAAAGTGAACACCGCTGATCATCTGTTTTTTCTTCCCATATTTATCAGCCAGTTTCTGTCTGTACTCAATTTCTGATACTTCATCCACTTTAATGATGGGAATATCCTTTTCCTCAGGCAGTAAATTAGGCATGCTAAAAGGCCAGACAAATTCATCCTTGTCCAGTGTGCGGTTCACTACATCATGTAGGGCATCAAGCCACTTATACTGATTCTCGATTGAATCCTGAGGGGGTGTTACGAGTTCGAGTTGAGATTCACTGAAATCAGTTTGAATATAAGGATGATGATTCCTGCTTCCAAAGGCTGAGGGGTGTGGCGTTAAAGCCAGATAGCCATCAGCTGTCGTACGCAGCCCTTCCTTTTCCAAACCGAATGAACCTTCTTTAAAAAGTTCCTGTAAATCATTTTCAATTATCGTTTGCTTCATCGTCATCTCTATCTATCCTTACGTCAAATTTACTTACTTATTATCAAATACTATCTTATCATAAAGCAGTCATTCTACATAGACAAATGATAGGTTTACATCGAACGATTGTTCTGTTTTGTTTATAAAAATGTGTAAAAATGGTATACTTACTTTACTTAAAATCAGCAAAAAGGAGTCAATTATGGAAAAACCACTAGCCTACCGCATGCGGCCTACCTCAATTGATCAGATAGTCGGTCAGGAACATTTAGTAGGAGAAGGAAAAATCATCTGGCGAATGGTCAAAGCAAAACAGCTGTCTTCAATGATACTCTATGGTCCCCCTGGGATTGGCAAGACGAGTATTGCCAGTGCAATAGCCGGCTCGACACAATATGCCTTTCGTATGCTTAATGCTGCAACGGATACAAAAAAAGACCTGCAGATTGTGGTGGAAGAAGCCAAGATGAGCGGCACAGTCGTTCTTCTTCTAGATGAGGTCCATCGCCTCGATAAGCCAAAACAGGATTTTCTGCTCCCTCACCTTGAAAATGGGCGTATCGTTTTAATCGGAGCGACAACTGAAAACCCCTATATTGCCATTCATCCCGCCGTAAGAAGTCGGTCTCAGATATTTGAGCTGCATTCGTTAACTGACGATCAAATCAGCCAGTCACTCATGCGCGCAATAGAAGATAAGGAAAAAGGACTGGGAAATTACGCCCTCGATATAGAGCCTACTGTGTTAAATTATTTTGCCCGGTCCACAAATGGTGATTTAAGAAGTGCTCTAAATGCGCTGGAGCTGGCTGTCAAGTCTACTGAAGAAAACGATGAAGGCGTGATTCACCTGACACAGGCCATAGCTGAAGAGTGTCTTCAGCGGAAGTCTTTAACTCATGATAAAGACGGCGACGCGCATTATAATGTGATATCTGCTTTTCAAAAATCCATTCGCGGAAGTGACGTTCACGCCGCTCTGCACTATCTTGCGCGTCTTCTGGAAGCTGGAGAAATTAAAGTCATTATTAGGAGACTGATTGTCACTGCCTATGAAGACATCGGTCTTGCCAATCCCGCCGGCGTCTCAAGAGTCATGGAGGCCGTGGAGGCAGCCGAGAAAATTGGCCTGCCTGAAGCACGGATCCCCTTGGCCAATGCAGTCATTGAAATGTGTCTCTCGCCTAAATCAAACAGTGCGATAACAGCCATCGACCAAGCGCTGAAAGATGTCAGAGACGGCAAATCAGGCGATGTCCCCGCTCATTTAAAAGACACCCATTACAAGGGTGCGGATAAGCTAGGAAGCGGCGTCGGTTACAAGTATCCCCATAGTTATGATGAACACTGGACACCCCAGCAGTATCTGCCGAATACTATAAAGAATAAAAAGTATTACACTCCTGTACTGACGTCTAAATTTGAAGATGCCTTAAACAGACAATTGAACAAGTTTAGTCCCTAACGGTTGTCTCCTGACTGCGAGTTATCGGAATTGACTAAACTGAATCTCTGTGCTACTATAAGGATAAGAATTCTGAGGTGTACGCGATGCCAAACTACTGTGTTGACCGAACATTTTTATTAAAACAATGGGATTCTAAAGGAAAAATTGATGACATGCCTTATCACTTGGAAGTCAAATATTTTTCTGGTGAAGCCCACCTGCCAATAGCGGGTTCAACCTAAACTGGCGTTCTACCGGCACCATCGGATTTCTTATACTTAGTAGTTAATTAGAGTCGAGACAGCTGTCTCGACTCTTTTTTTGTTTCAAGTTGCTTCCATTAGCATTTTCAAAGGTATTTTTAGTATACTTAAGATAAGATAATCAGGAAGGAAGTGCTTTATAATGTTGCAGGAATATAAATCAATACTCGTAGCAGTGGATGGTTCCAATCAGGCGGAGAAGGCATTTAAGAAAGCGGTTGAGGTAGCGAAAAGAAACAACGCTGTGCTGGTACTCGCACACGTCATTGACACTAGAGCCTATCAGTCATTCTCTACTTTCGACGGTTCCATAGCGGACAACGCGAGAGTTGAAGCGAAAAACACCCTGTTGGAGTATAAAGAATACGCAGTCAAAGAAGGTGTCGGCGAGGTAAAAATTGTCCTTGAATACGGTTCGCCAAAAGTCATGATTGCTAAACAGATTCCAGAATCAGAAAAGATTGATTTGATCATGCTGGGGGCCACAGGTCTTAATGCCGTTGAACGAATATTTGTTGGTTCCGTTTCTGAATACGTCATCAGACAAGCCAAGTGCGACGTTATGATTGTACGTACTGACCTGGAAAACAAACCGGAATAATTTTTACAGCTAAATATAAACACGCCGCAAGAAATCTTAAGTTCCAGATTTCTTGTGGCGTGTATTTTATTCTTCTTTTAGAAAATCTGAATTAGCTGTTTCTAAATTTTTCTACGTCTCGAGCAATCATAACTTCTTCATCAGTAGGAATCAGGTAAACTTTAACCTTAGAATTCTCAGCTGATAAGTCTCTTTCCTTGCCACGGACGTTATTCTTTTCATCGTCAATTTCTGCACCAAGGAATGTTAGACCATCGATGACATTCTTACGTGTATCTGATCCGTTCTCACCAATACCCGCAGTGAAGACAATAGCATCTACACCGTTCATTGTAGCAGCATATGAACCGATATATTTACGAACTCGGTCTTCGAAGATGCGCAGAGCCAGTTCTGCTCGTTCGTTAGTTGTTTCGACATCTTCCAAGTCTCTCATGTCACTGGAAATACCAGACAGGCCTTTCAAACCAGATTCGTTATTTAAAATATAAATCATGTCATTAATTGAATCAATGCCTTCTTTTTCCATCAGGAAAGGAAGTAATGATGGATCAATATCGCCTGCACGTGTACCCATTGTCACTCCAGCAAGCGGCGTGAAGCCCATGGATGTATCCACAGATTTTCCACCGTCAACAGCAGTAATGGATGCACCATTACCCAGGTGACATGTAATAATTTTAGTTTCTTCAATCGGTTTTCCTAAAAGCTCTGCTGCACGCTGTGACACATATTTGTGACTGGTTCCGTGCGCTCCGTAACGACGGGCATTGTGTTTTTCATAATACTCCATAGGAATGCTGTACAGGTAGTTAACCTTAGGCATTGTCTGATGGAAAGATGTATCGAAAACAGCCACACTAGTAATATCAGGCAAGATTTTACGGAAGGCTTTAATTCCAGTTGCATTTGCAGGGTTGTGAAGCGGTGCAAACTCAGATAAATCTTCAATCTGCTGAATTACTTCGTCTGTGACTAAAGCTGAATCTTTGAATAGTTCTCCACCGGCAACCACTCGGTGACCTACGCCTGTGATTTCGTTATAGTCGCTTAAGATATTTAATTCTTTTAATTGTTTAAGAAGCATTTCTACAGCAACTTCGTGGTCGTCAATATCGACTGTCTGCTTGAATTTTTCACCGTCATTGTATTTAATAGTGAAAATAGAATCTTTCAAGCCAATACGTTCAACAATACCGGAAGCAAGAACTTCTTCCTGGGGCATGGTGTACAAGCTCCATTTTAGACTTGATGATCCCGCGTTAATTGCAATTGTTTTACTCATATTATTTTCTCCTTTTTATTAAAAATTTAAATCTCTTGTTCTTCTTTCCAGCTTTTAATTTCCATTAAGAAATTCTGGAACGCTTCCCTGTCCGATAGACTCGGAGACGTGGCAACGAGTACTTCTTGAGCCTGTTTACTTTCGGCTCCCTTTTTCTGTAAAACGAGAATGGATTTTCTTGACTGCTCATTCTTGAACCATTCATTCGGTAGATGAATAATGCCCTGTACATAGCCTACAGTATTAATATGTGCCAGAAGGGTTTTCACTTCTTCCGATTCAAATGTCTGGGTCGGTAGCAAGTAAAAGGCCAGTCCCGCATCTTTCAAGTATTTCAGTCCTTGTTCTATCAGTAGAAAATGACTATAGGAATAGCCCTCTTGTACAGCCGTATTAAATGTACCCTCTTGAAGAGGTACTGGATAATACCCCACAGGTAAATCTGACAGGATAATATCAATCGGGTTGATTAAGAGAGGCTGTAAAGCATCCTGGTGCAGCAGCTCTACTGGAATATCTAGTAAGGCCGATAACGTGCTGGTAAGCGATATAAGCAGCTCGTCATTCTCCACACCTGTAAAGCTGTGTTTCACTTCACCCTTTTGTCTAGATAAGTAGGAATAAAATGTATATAACAAATTACCTGTGCCAATGGACAAATCAGCTATGTGAGCCGGTTTTGAAAAATCGACAAACAGTTCTGCGAGATAACTCATCAGCAGACCAATAGCGTCTGGTGTAGGCTGATGATTGGGCTGCAGCATATCTTCTTTAACAGCCTTTATAAGTATGAGCTGTATAGCCTGTTTTTTCTCATCGAGACTGAATGAAGCCAAATCAACTGACTCATACAGTTTTCTCAATTCAGCCTGTGTGCTCTGAGTCGGCAGACCGTTTTCGATATTTATGTTACCCTTATCCAGAATATTCTCCCCTGATTCAATCAATGCTTCAAGAAAAGTCGAATCCAGATCTTTTTTTATCAGCATTGAAGATTCAAGCAGGACATTATAGAGTTTTTCCGCATGCGATGTCTCCAAAGAACTAACCCTTTCATTTTAAAGATGAGCTTACTGGCAATATCTGTGTCACTTTGCTTCGTAAGCTTTCCTTCCTATTTTAACCTATTCACCGACTATTCACAAGATTAACGACTAAGTGACGGCTATAAAATGACACCCTGTCATTTTATCAGAGAAATAAAAAAGGAATCATCACTTAAGGTTCTGATTCCTTTTTTCTTATGAAATTAGTTAGCTACAGGGTAAACTGAAACTTGCTTTTTGTTTTTCCCTTTACGTTCGAAACGTACAACACCATCAACTTTTGCGTATAAAGTGTCGTCTCCTCCGCGTCCAACGTTTTCACCTGGATAAATTTTTGTTCCTCTTTGACGGAATAAAATAGATCCACCTGTTACAACTTGGCCATCGCCACGTTTAGCACCTAAACGCTTGGATTGAGAATCACGTCCGTTGGATGTTGATCCTCCACCTTTTTTAGTAGCAAAGAATTGTAAATTCATTTTCAACATTGTTATTGCACCTCCATCATTTCCTGTGTGAGGAATTAATCTGTAAATACTCTCCATATTCTTCTTCCGTCTGTTTCAAGGAAAGATGCAAACTGGATAAAAGTATTTGAGCTGTTTCCATCTGCTTGTAATCTAATTGGTCCGGTAAAGAGAACTTTAAGTAGCCGCCCTGTTCATCAGCTGAAACTACATCAAGAGGAATACCGGCTAATTCAATAAGAGAATTGACCGTTCCTATACTCAATGCTGAAACAGCAGCACAGACAATATCCTGTCCATACGCTCCAGATTCAGCATGTCCTGACATCTCAACTGAAATGATCGTTTCTTTATCAAAACTGAAGCGAATGTCGATCATCAGAGCATCTCTTCCTTACATAGATTAGTTAGTTTTAATTGATTTGATTGAAACTTTTGTATACGGCTGACGGTGACCTTTTTTAGTGTGAGAGTCTTTTCTACGACGGTATTTGTAAGTCGTTACTTTTTTAGCACGGCCTTGTTTCTCGATTACCGCTTCAACAGAAGCTCCATCGATGAACGGGCTGCCGACAACTGTGTTGTCTCCACCAACAAACAATACTTCTCCAAATGTTACTGTATCGCCTGCTTCGCCGTCTAATTTCTCAACAAAGATATCTTGACCTTCTTCAACTCTAAACTGTTTACCACCTGTTTTGATGATTGCATACATACTTGTTGCACCTCCTTTAAATTTTGAATAAAATAGCAACTATTTTATTCTTGCACTTAGACTCGCCGTTATAAGTGGCCGTAAGGCGCTTCAAAACTTATTTACGAGCGGTTGCAGCTGTGGTGCGGCACAAATACAACATTAGTATCATACCAAATCTAGCCTGCAGAGTCAATTTTTTCTTCTAAATAATTTCTTCCATAAAGGAACTTTTTCTTCCTTGACTGTCATGAGAGGAACGTTTTCCCCTAATATTCTTCTGGCAATATTACGGTAGCCTTGTGAAGAAACATGGTTTGGATCCAGTACGACCGGATTCCCTCTATTAGATGAACGAACAACTTCATCATCTTCAAAGACAATCCCCAGTAAATCAATTGACAAGTGGCGAGTGATTTCATCAATATCCATCACATCTCCCTGCTGCATCATTGATTTACGGATTCGGTTAATAATCAATCTAGGCGCTACAATCGGTGTCTGTTCAATCAAACCAATTATACGGTCAGCGTCACGGATAGCTGAAATTTCCGGAGTGGTTACCAGTATGGCATCATCTGCAGCTGCAATGGAGTTTTTAAAGCCCTGTTCGATACCAGCCGGACAGTCAATCAGCACATAATCGTAATCTTCTTTTAGTTCTCCGACGAGATCAATCATTTGTTGTTCGTTGATGGCATTCTTATCCGCATGCTGGGCAGCCGGCAACAGGAACAGCTGATCGTTGAAACGCTTGTCTTTGATGATAGCCTGGTGCAGTTTCGCTCTGCCTTCCACGACATCAATCACATCATAAATAATTCTGTTCTCAAGTCCTAAGATAACATCCAGGTTACGAAGGCCAATATCCATATCCATCAGACACACTTTTTTACCTTGAAGTGCCAATGCTGTACCAATATTAGCGGTAGACGTTGTTTTTCCTACTCCACCTTTACCCGATGTCACTACAATTGCTTTTCCCATTAAAATATACCTCCTGAGTCTTTAGCTATTTCTGGTCGAATCCTTTTTAAATCATGCAAAGGAGATACTTCAATAATATGTAAGTCGTTTACATATACAAATTCTATAGTATCTGACTGATTAAACTGAGATTCTTCTTTTTCATCCACTACGTGAACATTTCCACCGACTCTAACCTGAGAATTATAACGGAAATTGGCTACGACTACAGCACTTTCTTTTCCTGAAAATCCTGCATGAGCAATGCCTTTTAATTCTCCAATGATAAAGATGCTGCCTGTGGCTCTGACCATGCCTCCAGGATGTACTTCTCCAATAAGGAGCAAGTCTCCTTCAGCTTCGATAATTTGTCCGCTTCTTACTGTTCTGACTTCCATCCGAGGCCGAGACTGTTCATGCCTTCGACGTGCTTCTGACAGTGTAATAACATCCGCTTCAAAGGAAACGACTTTAAAAAATTCATCTTCCAATATCGCTTTAGTTTTATGCTGTTCATCTTCGGTCAGTACTCGGTTTCCTGTCAGAATGAAAAACTTCAATACATGATCGGCCTTGGTATCGTTCTTGAGTTGCCGTTTCAGCTCTTCAATTTCTTCAAAAACTGTTTCCATCGCTGCCTGCGCATCAATGATTAGCTGAAACCCTTCTTTTCTCCCCTTTAAAGTGACTGCCTTGTTCATCTGTTCACCCCTATAAATTATCTGTACGTTGCACGCGACTTAGACTGCGCTGACTTTTCTTTCGATTTAAGTGTTGTTAGCTTAACACTGTACTTCAGCGGTAAAGCTAATACTACTATCGCTATTGTATTGAATAGCAGAGAAGCTGAGAGACGCATGGCTATAAACTCCTGAGTGCTGAATGATGTCAAATCGATTACGCGGTATATTCCAAATATCAGAAATTCCAGCAGTGTCAGCATAATGACAGCAACCAGTACAATCGTCAGATAATTCGGTTCCAGGATATTTCTCAGCTGAATGATGAAATAGCTGATAATCATCAGAGCAGCTATATATATACCTAAAATACCGGAATAATAGCTGTCATAAATAAAGCCGAATACGATAGACAAGATGTACATGTGTCTGGGTTCAAGGAAAAAAGCCAGGACAATAACTGTCAAGACAAATAGACGCGGGGTCATGAAGCCAATGGAAATATCCAGACTGTCATAAAAAAGCGACACAATTACCCCGTCCAGCAGGAGAAAAAAGAAAAGCAAAACAATAGGGATAATAACTCTTCGCCATTGCTCCATTTTTACTCACCACTTTCTGCGAGTCTATTAATAATAGTAACGTAACGCAAATTATCAAAATCTGCTGCCGGTCTAACATAAACCTGCTGAGCCAGACCATGAGCATCCATACTGACCTCTTCTACCTCACCGATGACTAACCCCCTAGGAATCATGCCACCAAGCCCTGATGT
The DNA here is from genome assembly GCF_054784355.1 of Alkalibacterium psychrotolerans. Classification (NCBI taxonomy): domain Bacteria; kingdom Bacillati; phylum Bacillota; class Bacilli; order Lactobacillales; family Carnobacteriaceae; genus Alkalibacterium; species Alkalibacterium psychrotolerans. The sequence goes on from NZ_BAAGPH010000030.1 coordinate 46,263, forward strand.
CGTAATGAGTTCACCTTCACTAATTTCGAGCGTAGATGTAATTTGAGACATGACGAGTCGGTCGTTTGAAGAATCATACCCACTAATGAGTCCGTAGATAATTTCTTCTTCGAGAACAATCTCTGATGAAACCTGATTGGCTGTCTGCTCAATGTTTGTCAGAAGTACTATTTTAGAACTGGTAGGATTGACCTCAGAAATTCTGCCTATCAGACCGTTTCCTGCCATAACAGGCATCCCAACGGCTACCCCGTCCTGACTCCCTCTGTCTACAACAATCTGATCTACCCAGTTGTCAGGGTTTCTTGAAATTACTGTGCCGGAAATAGTCTGAAAATCTGTTAAAGAATTCTGAAGTTCCAGTTCTTCTCCCAGACGAAAATTCTCATCTCTCAGTACATTTATTTCAGCCTGTCGTTCATATAATTTATCGATTTCCACTTTTAAGCGCTGGTTTTCTTCATACGTATTCTGCAGATTATTAACGGATTCAAATACATTGGTTACCGTATTTGCCGGACCTGAAAAAGCACGTCCCATTACTGCTGTTATGTCATTTGACGCCTGCTGCAGGAACGGTGTTGAGCTACCTGTTCGTAGCGACAGCGAAAGAAGAGACACAAACACAATGACACTAATCAGCAGAATAATCATTTTTTTATTTGTAAAAAACTGGTTCAATTAAGACACCTCTTATAATTTAACTTTGCTTATTTTACCACACATCCAGAATCAATCGTAGAGGTAGTTTAGTCTATTAATCAACATTATTCTGACTATTTTTTAAGCGTATACTCAATAAATAAGCGGGAAGTTAGCCTCCCCGCTCTTACTTTATCGTGATTGTTTTTTATACAAATCCATGTGGTTCAAAGCTTCGCCGGTACCGATGGCTACACAATCAAGCGGATTGCTTGCAACAAAAACCGGTACTTCCGTCTCATTAGCAATGACGTCACTTAAATTATTTAAAAGTGCGCCCCCACCAGTAAGCACTATACCTCTGTCAATAACATCTGCTGATATCTCAGGTGATGTATCTTCCAGTGTTGCCTTCACCGCAATAATAATGCCGTCGATTACTTCTCTAATGGCTTCTGCTACATCAACAGCTGGAATCGAGATAGTTTTAGGCAAACCTGTCAGTAAATCTCTTCCTCGAATATCCATGCTTTCCATTGTTTCTGCCGCTTCTATTGATGCACTACCCAGCTGCATTTTAACAGCTTCTGCGGTGCGTTCACCGATTAACAGATTATACTTGTTTCTAATATAGTGAATAATGGATTGATCCATCTGATCGCCTGCCATTTTAATCGTACGGCTGCTGACAATTCCACCTAAAGAAATAGTCGCTACATCTGTCGTTCCGCCACCAATATCCACTATCATGCTACCTGTCGGCTCATTAACCGGCAAGCCGGCACCGATAGCAGCTGCGAATGGTTCTTCAATCAGATAGGCTTCTCTCGCTCCTGCCATTCGTGCAGCATCCAGTATCGCACGCTTTTCAACTTCAGTCCCGCCTCCGGGTACACAAACGACCACATTAGGCTTGGTTGAACGCTTGCCCACAGATTTTTTGATGAAATATTCCATCATTGCAGATGTCGTATCAAAGTCAGCTATCACGCCATCTTTCATTGGACGAATAGCCACAATACTGCCGGGTGTTCGACCAATCATTTTTTGTGCATCTTCACCTACGGCCACTACCTCATCCGTCTGCTTGTCTTTAGCAACCACTGATGGCTCCCCAAGAACGATACCTTTACCTTCTAAATATACATTAGTATTTGCTGTACCTAAATCAATACCAATCCCTTTTTTTCTAAACCAAAACACTAAGAAAATCTCCTTTCGAATGTTGAACCAATCTTATAACCTTTTAAAATTGAATAGTCTTGTATTCATTATACTATTGTACCTTTTTACGGCACAATATGCACTACCTTGCTTTTACTTTATTTTAATTTTAATATTTGAAACGATTCGTTACATGATTTTTAGACATTAAAAAACCGAGTAAGCGATTAGGCTTACTCGGTTGAAAATTTAAAATTAAAGTTAATTAAGCTTTTTCTACGTTAGCAGCTTGAGGTCCGCGTGCGCCTTCTTCGATATCGAAAGTTACAGCTTGTCCTTCTTCTAATGATTTGAATCCTTCTTCGTTAATAGCTGAGAAGTGTACAAATACGTCGTCAGCACCTTCGCGCTCGATAAATCCAAATCCTTTTTCTGCGTTAAACCATTTTACTGTACCGTTTTCCATCTTACATTTCCTCCTCGTGCCTTGTGCACATATTATTTCACATTATTGCTATAGGTACGAATCGGAATGTTGTTACACATTACTTTTTTCTTTCCCTAACAAAATGCTAATTACATAGTATCACGGAAAATTCATAATTGCAAGCTATATAATGAAAAAGTTTATATAATCCAATATAACAGGAATTATTCAAGTTTTCCCAATTCTTTAAGACTCACAAAAGAATCCTCTCCAATAATAAAGTGATCCAGCAGTTCAATTCCTATAAGTTTTCCCGCTTCACTCATGCGTCTGGTGAAGGACAAGTCAGCTTCTGACGGTTCCGGATTTCCTGAGGGATGGTTATGCGCAATGATGATACGCGCAGAGGAATACTTTATAGCTGCACGGTAAATTTCTCTTGGATGTGCGACACTTGAATTAAGCGATCCAATAAATATCGTTTCTTTTTTGATGATTTCGTTTTTAGTGTTCAGAAACAGTCCCACCACTATTTCCTGATGCAAGCCCTGCAATTCGTTCATCAGCAATTTACCAGCAAATTGACTAGACGTGACCGTTCCCTCTTTGAGAAGAGGCGTTCGAGCCATGCGCTTGCCTAATTCAATTGAAGCCAGTAGTTCAATCGCTTTCGTCTTTCCTATGCCGGGAAGAGCCATCAGTTCTTCCATCGAGGCATTCTTCAGCATGAACAAGTCATCAAAATGCGAAAAAACCTGCATGCTTAACTGGATGACATTATAATCTTTTGTACCTGTTCGAAGCATGATGGCTAACAGTTCATGATTAGCCAAAGCTGACGGTCCAAATTCCGCAAGGCGTTCTCTTGGTCGTGATTGAGTGGGTACTTCTATGAATTTTTGAGTATGCATAGTATCCTCCTGAAAATAGAATAAAGAGGAAGACAAGTGTCTCCCCCTTCTATACATTACCCATTAAATTAATTTCTCACTTTTTATTTTTCTAAGAACTTCATGAAGATCATGGCAGACATCTAATGTAAGTTCCCTTACATTATCATCCGGTTCTATCAAGTCAGGAACCATTACTACCGGAAAGCCCGCTGCATTGGCTGCTTTTATGCCATTGAGTGAATCTTCAAGGACAAGCACATCACTGGTATCTTCTCCTGCCAATTCTTTTGCTTTTATAAATATTTCCGGATCAGGTTTAGAATGCTTCACTTCATCCCCACCTACTATTCCGTTAAAGAACTTATGAATGCCGGCATTTTCAAGCAGCTGCCTGACGATTGCTCTTTCCGAACTAGATGCCACAACCGCTTTATACCCTTCTTCATTAATATAAGTGAGCAAGTCGGTAAGCCCTTTTTTCAATACGGGAGCAGAAGCGAACAGGGCTTCTTTCAAATCCCTGCCACTTTCCGCAATGAATTGCGTTACTTTCTCCTCATCAAACTGGCGATACATCGCATCGAAAAAGTCCTGATCGCTCGACCCTATAAACTGCTTGTAGAAAGTATAATCAAACGGGATTCCCACTTTTTCTGCGGTCTTCATATTCGCTTTGAAATAAAGAGGTTCCGTATCAAACATGAGACCATCCATATCAAAAATAACTAGCTTAGTCACTCTTAACCCTCTTTCAGTTTGCTCATTTTTTCCAACTGATTTTTAACAGACTGATAATTCTCCTGGTACTGCTTTCCTTTTTGACGCTCTTCTTCTACAATCGCATCCGGTGCATTCGCCACAAATTTTTCATTGGACAGCTTTTTCTCTACACGATTAATTTCATTGAGCCATTTTTCTTCTTCTTTCTTAAGTCGCTCAATTTCTTCACCAATATCTACTAGACCAGCCAGAGGAATGAAAATCTCAGCCCCTTTAACGACGGCAGTCTTAACCTCATCAGGTGCATTAATGTCTGTTTCGATAGTCAGCTGTTCCGGGTTACAGAAGCGTGAAATATATGATTGGTTTTCAATAAGGAAGACCTTCTCCTTATCTGATTTTGCCTTAATCAGTAAATCAATCGTCTTGGATAACGGACGGTTGGCTTCCGAACGAATCGTTCTGACCGAACGGATGACTTCAATCAACATCTCCATGTTGCTGACTGCTTCCTCATCTCTAAAGTCTGAATTGACAACTGGATAAGCAGCGGTTACCAGCGAATCACCTTCGTGAGGGATATGCTCCCATATTTCTTCAGTCACGAATGGCATGATAGGGTGGAGAAGCTTTAAGGTCTGGTCAAGTACATGGACCAGTACAGATTTCGTTGACTGCTTCTGACTGTCTGTTCCCTGTGTCAGCTGTTCTTTACTCATTTCGATATACCAGTCACAGTAGTCATCCCAGATAAAGCGGTAGAGTTGTCTTCCAGCTTCACCAAATTCAAATTTTTCGAACAGTTCGGTGACCTGAGCTACCGTTTCATTTAATCGGGCTAAAATCCATTTATCTGCGATAGACTTCTCCAAATTCAAATCGATATCTTCTATTGAAAAGTCGCCCAGGTTCATTATTACATAACGGCTGGCATTCCAGATTTTGTTGATGAAGTTCCAGGAAGCGTCCATTTTCTCATAGCTGAAGCGGACATCCTGACCTGGTGCCGACCCGTTAGACAAGAACCATCTCAGCGCATCTGCCCCATACTGGTCAATAACTTCCATCGGATCAATCCCGTTACCCAGCGACTTACTCATTTTACGTCCCTGTTCATCTCTAATCAGTCCGTGAATCAGTACATTTTTAAATGGTGCTTTGCCTGTAAACTCCAGGCTCTGGAATATCATACGGCTGACCCAGAAGAAGATGATGTCATAACCGGTAACCAGTGTGCTTGTCGGGAAGTACTTCTGGAAGTCAGCATTGTCCGTATCCGGCCAGCCCATTGTGGAAAACGGCCACAATGCAGAACTGAACCAGGTGTCCAGGACATCTGCATCCTGCTCCCAGTTTTCATCATCGGATGGAGCTGTTTCACCCACATACAGTTCGCCTGTTTCTTTGTGATACCAGGCAGGTATGCGGTGTCCCCACCAGAGCTGTCTGGATATAACCCAGTCATGGACATTTTCCATCCAATTATGATAGGTCTTCTCAAATCGTTCCGGCACAAAATTAACTTTATCATCTGTCTTCTGATGATCCAGTGCCTGCTCTGAGAGAGGGCCCATTTTTACAAACCACTGGGTAGACAATCTCGGTTCAACGATAACTCCTGTTCGTTCTGAATGGCCGACACTGTGAGTCATTTCTTCAATCTTAATAAGGTAGCCTTGTTCTTTTAAATCAGCCACAAGTGCTTTTCTGGCTTTAAAACGGTCCATACCTTCGTATTTTCCAGCGTGCTGATTCATGCTGCCATCATTATTCATAACATTCAGCTGTTCAAGATTATGGCGTTTCCCAATCTCAAAGTCATTCGGATCATGAGCCGGTGTAATTTTTACGACACCTGTTCCGAATTCCATATCGACATAGTCATCAGCGACGACTTCCAGTTCACGGTTAACTACCGGAAGAAGCACTTTCTTCCCGATTAAATGCTGGTATCGTTCGTCGTCCGGATGAACGGCAACAGCGGTATCCCCCAGCATCGTTTCCGGACGTGTGGTTGCCAGCTCAACGGATCCCTCTCCGTCAACAATTGGGTAGGAGATGTGATAAAATGCACCATTTATATCCTTATGGTCAACCTCAATATCAGACAGGGCTGTTTGAGCTTTGGGATCCCAGTTAATGATATACTCTCCGCGGTAAATGAGGCCTTTATTGTATAAGTCAACGAAAACCTTGTTGACTGCTTTATTCAGACCTTCATCCAGTGTAAATCGTTCTCTGGAGTAATCGACAGACAGGCCGACTTTGGCCCACTGACTTCGAATATTTTCTGCGTATTCCTCTTTCCAGTCCCACACTTTTTCAAGAAACTTCTCCCGACCTAAATCATGACGGGAAATACCTTCCTGAGCCAGTTTCTCTTCAACTTTCGCCTGGGTCGCGATTCCCGCATGATCCATCCCTGGCAACCATAGGGTATCGTAGCCCTGCATGCGTTTTTGACGAATGATAATATCTTGCAGCGTGGTATCCCAGGCATGCCCAAGGTGAAGACGGCCGGTTACGTTGGGAGGAGGAATGACGACTGAATAAGGCTCAGTCCCATTCGGGTTAGGTTTGAACAAGTCTTTTTCAAGCCAGTTATCGTATTTGTTTTGTTCAACTTGTATAGGGTTGTATTTAGTTGACATTTCAGTATTTTCCATGGTTTACACCTCATTAAATTTTTCTAAAAAAAAAGCACTCCTCCTATATGTTAGGACGAATGCTTCGCGGTACCACCTATTTTACTGCACTCTAATAAACAAGCGCAGCCTCTCAGTAACAGTGTTAACGGTCTGTTCTTCCGGTCTCAAGTACTCTATTTCCCCAAGACAGTTTTTCCCAAACTACTTCCTCGGTTAAATTATCAGGGATTCACACCAACCACACCCATTCTCTTAGATAATTATATGCCAAGTACTCCTTTTGGTCCTAACTCGTTTTATTTATTATTCAGTTAAATTAATTCAGTTCAGCCTCTTCATGCCGTGCAGCTGACAGAGCAGATTCAAAATCTGGGTTATTAGACATCTCTTTGACAATTTCTCTATAGACAATTTGTCCATTCCGGTTCAAGACAAATACCGCACGAGCTATCTTGTCCAAGTCTTCAATGTACAGGCCGTATTCTTTAGAAAAACTACGGTCTTCATCATGCAGGAGTTCGGAAGCCATAACTTTCGACTCACACCATTGTTTCTGCTGATCCACTGTATTTGCAGACAGTGAGATAATTTTCGTATTTTTCAATTCTTTAGCTTTTTCGTTGAATGTGTCTGTCTGTCTGGAACACGTACTCGTTTCTATATCAGGAAATGTGCTTAAAATAACCACATCGCCTGTATAATCAGATAATTTAACCGTCTCACCATTCAAGTCCAGCGCACTAAAAGAAGGAGCCTCTTCTCCTACTTGAGGGGGTTGACCGTTCGTTTGGAATTGTTCACCTTTGAGTGTTACGTCCATACTATTCCCTTCTTTCCTTTAAGTTATCTCTAGTGTACTTTTCAACGTGAGACTTTGCAACTATTAACTTTAAAACAAGGACTGGAACTCCGAGTTATTAAGGGCTTCAGATGAATCCTTTTGAGTAATTGAACTGATTACAATTCCAGCTAAGGCATTGTCTACCAGTGTGTTTATATCAAGATCTTCTTCCAGCTCGCGCACTTTCTTAAGTTTAGGTTTAGTTTTGGGCTTGGATGGAGCAAATACCGTACAGCAGTCTTCGTATGGTTGAATTGCCAGCTCGAATGTATCGATTTCCTGAGCAATTGATATGATATCATTTTTATCCATCGAGATGAGAGGTCTTAGGACGGGAACCGCTGTTACCTCATTTATCGCCATCATACTTTCGAGTGTCTGAGAAGCTACTTGCCCAAGGGATTCTCCATTCATTATTGCCAATCCATTTCTGTCAGCCCTAATCCGGTCAGTCAGTCTTAACATCATTCTCCGGGTGATGGTCATAGAATAGCTTTCCGGGACATGTTTTTTGATGGCTTCCTGAATTTCGGTGAAGGGTACTTCTATAAATTTGATTTCATCTGTATAACGAGCCAGTTTAGCTGTCAAATCTTTCGCTTTTTGAAGGGCCTTAGGGCTCGTATATGGCGGACTGTGAAAGTGAACGGCTTCAATTTCCACACCGCGTTTCATCGAGAGGTAGCCAGCTACTGGAGAATCAATCCCTCCAGACAGCATAAGCATCCCTTTCCCAGCCGTACCTATTGGTAAGCCGCCTGCTCCTAATAGGGTATCAACCGAAATGAAGATGCCATCCAGACGAACTTCCACTCGTACATTGAGATCGGGCTGCTTCATCTTAACGGAAACGGGCTGAAAGGTCTTCTCTACTTCTGCTCCTAATATTCTGTTAAGTTCATTCGTGTCATACTCAAAATTATGATCTGCTCGTCGCGTCGTAATTTTGAATGTCATGTTTTCTTTAAAATGATTACCGACTAAATGTATGACTGCTTTTTTCGCTTCTTCAACTGATTTATCCACCTTAACCACAGGCGAAAAATTCTGAATACCGAAAATGTCTTTCAATTCTTCCATTACACTTTCTGGATCTTCTTCGTTCAAAGTAATATGCAGACGGTCTCTATTGGCAACAATTTTTAATGTCGAATATCTTTTCAGCTTTCTGCGTGTATTTCTCTGCAGCTTTTTTATAAAATACTTTCTATTCTTTCCTTTTGTGGATAATTCTCCGTACCGAACTAGAATTTCTGAAATTTGCATGCTGTTCTCCTTAATCTATTTCTCTTAACTGATTATAAATAGTGTCAAACTCTCTCTTGAATTCTTCTACTTCACTTAATGTATTCTCATGGCTGATACTAATTCTAACAGCCGATTCAGCTTCGTCTTTCGTATAGCCCATATCGCGTACTGAGGGCTGTTTCAGCTTTCTTTTACTGGAACAGGCACTAGTTGTAGAAACAATAATCCCTTTTTGCTCAAGAGCATGGACGACTATTTCTCCCTTTATACCAGAAACGCCAAAGCAGATAATATGAGGGGCACTTTTATCCGGAGTAAATACTTGAACCTTTTCTTTCGTTTTCAGAAAATCAGAAATGGCTGTCTTGCAAGCCAGCATCTGCCTTTGTTTTTCATGACTGTTTTCAAGAATCAGCCTCAACGCCTTGGCCAACGCCACATTTCCGGGTACATTTTCGGTTCCGCTTCTTTTACCGCTCTCCTGACCGCCACCGCTCATTAGGGGAGCCAGTTTTCTCCCTTTTTTGAGATAAATAAACCCTGTTCCTTTAGGAGCGTGGAATTTGTGTCCTGAAAAAACAGCCATATCAATTCTTGAATTTTTAAGGTTCAAGTCAATTTTTCCGATTGCCTGCACAGCGTCGACATGGAAGTGGATGGAAGGATAGTCTTTCAGCACCGCTGAAATTTCTTCTATGGGAAGGACACTGCCTGTTTCATTATTGACAGCCATCACAGAAACAAGGACAGTCTCTTTTCTGATGGCCTTTTTTAAATCCTCAACATTGATTTGACCCGTCTCGTCAACCGGCAGATACGTTACTTGCCAGCCAAGACTCTCCAATTGTTTCATCGAGTTCATGACAGCCGGGTGTTCGATGGCAGAAGTTATCATATGTCTGCCGTAACTCTTTTTTTCAATGGCAGTTCCTTTAATCGCCCAGTTGTCACCTTCTGTCCCCCCACTGGTAAAGTAGATTTCTTCCTCAGTCACTTTTAACAGAGAGGCTATTTGCTTTCTGGCTTGTTTTAACAGATGGTTCGTTTCTTCTCCAAGGGAATGTAAACTCGAAGGGTTCCCATAATAGGACTTGCTCGCGGCTAAGAAAGACTCGAGTACTTGGCTGTTGACTTCTGTAGTTGCTGAATTATCAAAATATATCATACTTATTCCTTTCTAAACCTGCTCAGTTCAAACTTTATCTATTATATCAAAATAGTTAAAGGATTCAACTTAAGTTACGTTCTATCTTTAAACCGCGAAAAAAGCCAGTTCTCAGACTGACTTTTCGCTGTTATACAGTATAGGTTTTTTCTTTCTGATAGTGACTCAGTACTTCCTGATAGGCACCCGGTTCAATAGACTCCAATTTTTCTCTAACCATCTTAAGAGAGGTATCATAATCAAAATCTTCCAGAAACAGATTTTCACTGTATCTTATCGTTTCAATTACCTCTGGGTGTTCTTCGCGGTGTCTATATAGGCGTTGACTCGTTACTTCCGTTAAGAGTGCATGATCGACCAGTTCGTCAGTGCGATCTGCCAGCTTTTCAATATCTTCTTCACACATCTCGTGCAGGGTCAGAACTTCCTCAAAATCCAGTTTTGGTCGAGTCAGTTCTTTAGCTAGTGTTTCCAAGTGATCGGTAGTATAAAAGAAAAACTGCAGATAGTCTTTCGGGAGACCTGGCAGATGCTTGGTTTCAACGTAGCGCTTCATTTCTCTCAAAGCCAGCTCCATTTCGTCTATATCGCTTTTTATCTCTTTTTCCTTACTGCGGTAAGAATGCAGTGTCTCTGATAGTGACTGAAGAGCGGCTGACAATTCCTCAGCCTGAGTAAACGCAGTATCAAGAGACTGACTGGCATCGGAATAAGCAAGTACGTTATTGGAAAGATCACTTTCTACAGTTTGGACTATGCTTTTCACCTGAGCTATTGAAGATTGAATTTTTTTGTAGTCCTGCTCTTCATTCTGATACAATTTGTAACTTTGACTGATACGGTCAATTTCAAAGCCAAGCTCTTTCTCCTGATTCTGCAAATACAGAACAATTTTACGAAGCTGCTGCTGCAGCCTGCTTGTTTCAGCTTTTGCTTCAATTTCAGTTTCCATGCTATCGTAAAGCTTGTCTATTTGAGTTTCAATCACAACGGTCATGTTATCTGCAGAAGCAAGATCAAGCTGTTTTAAGGCTTCTTTCAGTTGTTCAATCTGGTCAATCAACAAACTGACTTCATCATCAAATTCAAAGGTGTCTGGGAAGACATAATCCTGACTGGTTAATGTCTGGTAGCCTTCCTTTATTTCTTCCAGCTGCGTCAGGTAGTCCTTCTTGATAGTTGAATGATACTCGGGTATTTTTGACATCAGCTTTTCCATCTGGTCCATTTCTTTTTCTAGTCTATTGACTACTTTTTTCGCTTCTTCATGGTCACCAGATGCTGTTAAGTCAGAAAATGACGTAAAGTCACTTTCAATTTCTCCAAGCTTGTCTTCCAGACTATCAATTGATTCTCCAAATGAAAAACTACTGGCCAGCAGTTCTTTTCTGAGTTTGTGATACCGTTTTTTGATGGAATCAATTTTTTTCAAATTGGCTTCTTCTCTCTGAAGCAATTCATCAATTGTCAGTATGGTCTGATCAAGTGTCTCATTGATAAATTTCAGCGCATCTTTAGCCTTATCCTGTTTGTCAGTCGCTTGCTTGAAACGGTATCGGTCTGTTGACTCTTCTGCCTCAAAAAGCAAGGATTCGATTTCAGGTAAAGCTGCTGCCTCAATTTCATTAATTTTATTCACAGTCTGATCGGCTAAAATTCTGGACTGGCCGGTAATTGACATTTTCCCAAGTTTTTTAGCTTTTGTCACGGGCAGAGACGTTTGAATTTTTTTCTTCTCCTTGTCTATCTCATCAATTTCATTATAATGTTTCTTTTTTATATAATATGTACCAAAATAGATACTAATCGCTAGCACTATGATGGCTAACGTTATGACAACTTGACTGGTCATAGTTTTCCCTCCAACTGGTTTCAAACAATTTTAAGCTGAACACTCCTATACAGTATATCAAACTTAATTCGATTATGTTATACTAGCAAGCAAATTATCAAAATATTTATTCTAGAAAGGATTATTTCATGCAATCTGATAAATTAAACTTACTAAATAAGCAATTGAAAGCCATTATATCAGATGAATCAAATTTCATCGCCAATATGAGTAATGCCTCAGCCTTGCTGTTCGAACAACTCGAGACAATTAACTGGGCAGGATTTTACCTCTTTGATCAGGACCATAACAATCTGGTTTTGGGCCCTTTTCAGGGAAAAGTAGCCTGCATTCGAATTGACAACGGAAAAGGGGTCTGTGGCGCAGCTTATGAATCGGGTGATTCCCTTATTGTTGCTGATGTTCATGATTTTCCTGGCCATATTGCCTGTGACGCTGCCAGCCGCTCTGAAATAGTTGTTCCGTTAGTAAAGAATGGTGTGAAGATAGGCGTTCTGGACATTGATGCACCTGTAAAAGACCGCTTCAGTGAAGGTGACAGGGAAATCCTGGAAGGATTCTGCTCTATCCTGCTGGAGTTATCCGATACTAGTGCATATCACTAAACCAGTCTTAGTATCTACAGAAAGCATACACATACGAATTTACAGACAAAAAATCCGCTATCTCTATGAGATAACGGATTTTTTACTGTTATGCTTTTAATGATTATCTGTTGTAGTATTCAACAACGAATGCTTCATCAATTTCAGCAGGCATTTCTTCACGTAATGGTAAACGTGTCAATGACCCTTCAAGTTTTTCGTCATCAAATGTAACGAAATCAGGACGACCAAATAATGATTCTACTGACTCTTTGATAATTTTCATGTTTCTTGATTTTTCACGAACGCCCACTACATCTCCAACTGATACGTGGAATGATGGAATGTCAACGCGCTTGCCGTTCACAGTAATGTGACCGTGGTTTACTAGTTGACGAGCTTGACGACGAGTTGTCGCAAGTCCTAGTCGGTAAACTACGTTATCCAAACGCTGCTCAAGTAATACCATGAAGTTAACACCGTGCTTACCTTCACGAATTTTACCAGCTTTGTTGTATAGGTTAAAGAACTGACGCTCATTTAATCCGTACATGAAGCGTAGTTTTTGTTTCTCTTTTAATTGTAGTCCGTATTCAGATAATTTGATACGTCCAGTAGGGCCGTGTTGACCAGGTGCGTATGGGCGACGAGCCAATTCTTTTCCGCTTCCGGTTAATGAAATGCCTAATCGTCTTGATTTTTTCCATGATGGTCCAGTATAACGTGCCATAATAAAATTCCTCCATTTATAATAGTTACCAGCTGCTTAATACAGCCGATTATGGAGTAAAATAACGTGTGAAAGCTCAGTAATACGTGCAGTTCCTTTTCAATCTTCACCACTTGCAGCCGCTGGTTACACAATTGCGCTCATTTAGACAATGGCAAGAAACTGTTGACGCGGTTACCACTTTCCGCTGCGGTATTTTACACAACTTCTAGTATAGCTTTTTCTCTCCAACATGTCAATACATTCTTGCTATTATCTGGCATTCGGACTTTAATGAGACTGACTGTTTGTGCGTTTATCATTTGCTTAAGCTAATCATCAGCCCTAAACAAATTGACATCAAAAGAACCGACTGCTTTGAGCAGCCGGTTCTCCGTTATTTATTAGAATCTTAAGAGCGCCGCAACACCTGTATCTGAAGGCATGCTGGCTTTTTCCAGTACAAATACTTTTCCGTTAGTCTTCAGCACATTATGAACAAGCTGATTCACATAGTGCTTAGTTTCAGTGCCTGCTTTGTGCTGGCCATTTTCATCAATGGTGCCGTGAACCTGGAAATGATCTTCAAGCAAGAGGGTATCAATCTTACCTTGAATACTGGCCATAGCCAGATCATTGTACTGCGCTTCCAGACGAAATTCAGGTTTGGTTTCATTAAACTTGTCCACAAGGTCTTTATAGCGACGATTGATAATTTCATCGACAACTTCACTTGTATGTGCCTGTATATCATTAAATGACAGCTGAGATGGTGACGCCTCTACTCTCGTTTCATCCAGATGAGGATTCTTGCTTAATTTTTCAAAATCAGAAGCGTTTTCTGGTAGTGTAAATAATACTAAAGGCAGTTCAGTGGGTTTAGAGAAATTCTCAAAGATAAAATTATCAACTAATCGGAAGTAATTCACCTGATCAATTTCAACTTCGTGACTCTTCTCATTATGACCATGGAAAACGCCTCCGCTGTTCCCATCACCACCGTTGTATGAACCAACGTTCAGTTCTCCACCAGTCAGTTCATCTCCTAGTGCTTTAGTCAGTGTGTCCGGTGCGTCTTCAGGCAAGTCCACTTCCTGAATCGTTGTTCCTCGACCATTAAATAGTGAGAATTTATCGTGATTCAACGCCAGCAGGTGATAATAGCTGACATACTGGAAGTTAGAAATCAGCGGCAGAACATAAGCTTTTTCCGCTACAACTGTTCCACTGGCAATCGGTACACTTAATCTATAATAGAAAACGTCCTCAGGTGTAATATAAATGACTACACTCTGACTGGCTTTTCTCCAGAAATCAGTATTATCTCTTAAGTCTTTCACTTTATTTAGTAATGAATCACAGAATTTTTCATCAAATTCATCGCATAATTTAACTTTTGCTTCTTTTAGTAAATTTTGGAATTGAATTTTATTTGATTCTACATCAAACGAATTTGATTCAGAGTTTAACGAGAGAGAAACAACTACCTCGTATTCCTTTAAAACCTCTTCTGTTGGAAACGTAAACAGTTCTATCATGTGCTTCACCTTCCATTCATTATTTTCTTTATTATTAATTAGTTTCTTCTTAATAATAAAGAGTGCTATATACACATCATAGCTAATACACCGCTAAAAGTCTAAGGATATGCTACCAGCATTAATAACAAAGTAACCGCTTATAAATCAATCGTTTTAATGACTTTGGCAGGCACCCCTGCTAAAACGACATTATCTGAAAATGATTGGGTTACGACAGAGCCGGCTGCGACAACAACATTATCTCCTAATGTTACGCCCCCTACAACTGTTGCATTGGTACCCATCCAGCAGTTGTCGCCGATGGTGATTGGGCGACCGAATTCCAGACCTGAATTTCTTTCATCCGGGTGTAGAGGGTGCTCCGGCGTGACCAGGCTGACTCCCGGACCAAGCATGGCGTTTTTTCCAATTTTAATCGGACAGACATCCAGAAAGACACAATTAAAATTGGCGTAGAAATTATCTCCCACATGAATATTGTAACCATAATCAACTCGAACGGTGGGTTCGACATGTACAGTTTGTCCTGTGGATCCAAATAATTCTTTGATGATGTCAGCTCTGTCTCTATCCGTATCTGCCCGGTTAAACTGCTGCGCTTTAGTGTGTCCCTCGAGCCTGTCCTTGACCAGTTCAGGATCCGACGGGCTGTACATTTCTCCTGCCTGCATCTTTTCTTTTTCACTTTTCATGTCACTTACCTTCTTTCCTTCTATTTTAATCAGGATACTAAATAAACAGTAGAATAGTTAAGTCTACATATGCCATTAACTTTACTTCTGCTATTGTTTTACTCTTTTAGTTTATCAAAAAAGGAGACAAGATAAACGGTAATCACCAGCCCTATCTCCTTCACTATATATTGATTTACTTTATTTTAAAACTTGAGCAACTTCTTCCATCATAATACGGAATGTACCCACTCCACCTTCGGCCAAGTACCAGGCTGCTGGTGATAAATAGGTGATCTGGCCTTCCTGATAGGCTGTAGTCTCCTGAATGATGGGGTTCTCCTCCAAAGGAGCGGAAGAGGTATCTCCTCCTATAGCCGCCGTTCTGTCAATAACAAACAGTATATCTGGATTCATCTCGAGAATATATTCATAGGAAACTTCCATCCCGTGATTGGCTTCTTCTACACCCTCGTCTACTGCCTGAAAACCGAAAGCATCGTGGACTACACCAAATCGTGAGCCGGGTCCGTAAGCTGAAAGTGATCCTTCGTTGTACATCGCCATCAGAGTGGCCAAGTCAGATGAATCGGCTTGTTCATTCAATTCCTCTAATTCAATGCTCAGCTCGTCAATTATTCCCTCAACTTCTGCTTCCAACTCAAAAATCGCACCAAGTCGCTTCAGGTTATTTTCGATAGAAGCAAAGTAGTCTGTTGCATCATTGGTCAAATCAATCGTCGGTGCGATAGCCTGTAAATCATCATAGGCAGCACTGGACCGTCCCGCCACAATAATCAAATCCGGTTCTGCAGCATGTGTCAGTTCAAGGTCTATTTCAAAGAAGCTTCCAGCAACATCAATATCCTGAAAATCTGACAAATGCTCAGGCAAATTAGGCGAAGCCGTCAATACCACACGTTCACCTAAACCTAAAGCAGAGATATTGTCCAGTTGACCATTGTCGAATACAGCTATTGTCTTAGGATCAGTCGGTACATCGACACTGTTGCCTGCTGCATCGGTTATATTAACTGAAGTGGGCGATTCAACGGTAGATTCTACTTCCTCTCCCATTCCTGATGCTCCTATTGTATCTGCATTATCTGTTTAAATCTGGCTGTCACCACAGGCAGTCAACATAACTGCCAGCCCTACTGCACTCCATTTCAATACACGTGTCTTATTCATTTGTTCTTCCCTCTTTCTTTTTAATTTTTGTAGTATAAACAATATTTCTTTCCTTTCCTTTCAATAACATCAACATCCATATTGTAGAGGTCATCCAGAATTGGTTTCGTTATCATTTGTTCAACTGGTCCGGAAGCAAAGAGCTGACCATTTTTCATTGCCACAATATTATCGGCATAACTCGCAGCGAAATTGATGTCATGAACAACTGTAACAACTGTTTTTCCAAGTTCATCCACCAGACGTCTAAGTGTCTGCATCATTTGCACACCAAAGCTCATATCAAGATTATTCAATGGTTCATCCAGCAGAATGTAATCTGTATCCTGGCACAGTACCATTGCAATCATTGCCCGCTGAAGCTGCCCACCCGACAGTGTATTTATGTAGCGGTTCTGCAGTTCTGAAAGTCCTAAGTAGTTCAATGAACTGTCAATTACGGCATGGCAATTGTTGTTCAACCGCCCTTTTGTATAGGGAAAGCGTCCAAAAGAAACAAGTTCTCTGACTGTTAGTCTGACTGTCATCTGATTTGTCTGTTTTAGAACAGATAACCGCTTGGCAAACTCACCTTTTTTCCAGGATCTGACTTCATTCCCATCGAGATAAATATCACCAGTGTCTTGAGGTATCATACGGCTGACCATCTCAAGCAGCGTGCTTTTCCCTGCCCCATTGGGTCCAATACAAGCAGTTAACTTCCCATCTTCAATCGGGAGGCTTACATTGTTGACAACAGCTGTTCCACCATAAGTTTTCGTGACGTTTCTTACTTCCATCATGCTCAGCCATTCCTTTCCTTAAATAATATAATTAGAAAATATACCCCACCTGCAAACTGAATAATGACGCCTAATGTAGTCTGAAGCTTAAACACATGCTCAACAAGCAGCTGACCTGCCAGAATAAACAGTATAGAGACGAGGCTTCCCCCTATAAAAAGTGTAGAGTGCTTGTATGTACTGAAAACCTTATAAGCAATATTTGCTCCTATAAAACCAAGAAATGAAACGGGGCCTACAAGTGCCGTTGTTACGGCTGTCAGTATACTGATTAGGATAAACAGTTTGAAATAAAAAGCGTCGATATCAATTCCGAGGTTCAACGCATACTCTCTTCCTAAGTGAAGAACATCAAGCGTTCTGCTTTGCCGAAACAGATAAGTTAGTGATGGTATAGCAAGAAGAAGTGAGACATTTACTAGCGTGACATCCACCCTGTTAAAACTCGTAATCGTTCGTGAGAATAGACTGTCGTACTCGTTTGGATCGATGATAACCTGGAGAAACTGACTGAAGCTGTTAAAAAACGTTCCCAGAATCAGTCCTGTCATCAGCAAGAGGTATATTTTCCCGGGATATTTTTTAAAAAATATCCAAAACATCCCAAGACTTCCTACAATCATCAGCAAAAGACTCACAAAAAAATTAAGGTGCTGGTTAGAAGCAAGAACATGATTCATTCCGAATAAGAAGAAAACGACAGTTTGGAGTAAGACGTACAGCGCATCCAATCCGATAATATTAGGCGTCAGTATGACATTTTGAGTCATCGTCTGAAATGTAATAGTAGAGACTGTCGATGCGACCGCAACCAAAGAGAAAGGGAGTATTCGCTGACTTCTCAAGCTTAAAGCAAAGCTTAAATGTCCTCGGGTGTTCACAGTCAAGTATAAAAAAAGAAAGAATGCGACACTCACAGACAGCAATAAAAATACTAAATTCAGTTGTTTAGTTTTCATACGGATTCACCTTTCAGCAGCAAATAGAGAAAAAGAACACTTCCAACTACACCAATAACGATACTGATTGGAATTTCATAGGGGTAAATTAATGTACGTGACAAGATGTCTGTCACTAGCATAAATAAAGCACCGACAAAAGCAGTGGGCAGGAGTATTTTTCCAAAGTGATCCCCTTTTTTCAAGGACACTAGGTTTGGAACAACAATGCCTACGAAAGGAATACTCCCCACTGTTAGAATTACCGAAGCGGTTGCCAGGGACACAATAGAAACGCCTAAAAACTCAAGAAGTCCATAAGGCACACCCAACTCCTTCGCCACATCTTTTCCCAATCCTATGATAGTGAAATAATGCGCAAGCAGGAGTATGCAAAAAAACAGCGGAATTGATAAAAACAACAATTGATAGTTATTTGAAGATATCAATGCAAAATTTCCCATAAGCCAGGAAGACGTATTTTGAACGACTTCATACTGAACGGCTAAATATGTACTGAGTGAATTGACTATATTTCCATACATGAGCCCCACAAGTGGAATCATGACGGCGTTTTTCAACTTAACCGTTCTGACAAATAGGATGAACAAAAATGTACCAGCTAGTGCAAATATAAAAGCCAGTCCCGTCTTATAGCCCAGCGAGGAATGGGAAAAAAAGATTATAGCTATGACAATCCCTAGCCGAGTACTGGCCAATGTTCCAGCCGTTGTAGGCGATACAAACTTGTTCTGAGTCATCTGCTGCATTAAAAGACCTGAGACAGCAAGAGTACTTCCTGACAGTGCCAGGCTCACTGTTCTCGGAATACGCGTTGTCAATAGAATGAGTTTTTGAGAATCTGTTAAGTGAAATAAGTCAGCTAACCGAATGTCATTCACGCCAGTAAATATCGAAAGAGTTATTAACATCGCCAGGAGTAATACCATTATTCCTGTGAAATTATTAGTCGTACTTTTTATAGTTTTCATGATGACCTCACCCTTATTCATACTAAAACAATGACAACAATTCTAATTGATAATGATTATCATTCTCTTTTAGTAGTGTATCGGATTATCTTAACTAATGCAATCTTTCACAAAAACTTTATTTGCCTAAAAAAACGACTGGTCACATCAGGATAAATATCTTACCCTAATGTAACCAGTCATTATTATTGCAGTCCTTTTATATTGACTAAATAGTTTCTTCTCGATTGCAGGAAGCTGTTCAGTCCTCCTTCAATTCAATGAAGCGCAGTACCATCTCAGCTGATTTTCTACCGGCCAATTCTATGAATTCATTAAATGAGAGAGAGGCTTCTTCATCGGCGACATCTGATACTGCCCGGACTACAGCGAATGGCACCTGGAACTGAAAGCAGGTTTGCGCAACAGCAGCACCTTCCATTTCGGTTACCAGCGCCTCACTGAAATGATTTTTTATTGCACGGATAGACTCTTTGTCATTAATAAAGGAATCACCTGTCACTATCAAGCCATGTTTTACTTCCCAGTTACTATCCAGAGCAGCTTGCTTAAGCAGAGAGAGCGTTGCTTCATCAGCTTCATACCGCTCTGGCATTTGAGGAATCTGCCCATAAGTATAGCCGAATGCTCGAGCATCTGCATCATTGTAACTCAATTCTGTGGAAAGTACCAAATCCCCTACACTCAGATTTTCACCAATTCCTCCAGCTGATCCGGTATTAATCACTGTATCTGCGTCGAAAAAAGTAATCAGTAAAGTGGTCGCAATCGCTGCGTTCACTTTTCCAATACCAGCCTGCACTAATACGACAGGCGCATGGCCTATTTCTCCTTCAAAAAATGTCAGATTGGCCACTGTGGTTTCCCTTTTGTTTGTCAGTTCATCTTTTAGTGACTTAATTTCCTGTTCCATTGCAGCAATAATTCCTATTTTCACACGTATTCCCCTATCTGTTATCTCTTAAATGAAAAAAACAAAGGCTAACACTATAATTAAAAGCAGTAAGACAATGATGATAGCCAGATTGAGACGTTTCTCTACTTGCCTGTACCGTCCCATTTCATCCAGCCTTTTTTTACTTGTCTTGCCTTGCTTAGCCAGTGCTCGCTCGTTTTGTCTTTGACTTTTTTTCT
This sequence comes from Alkalibacterium psychrotolerans, assembly GCF_054784355.1. Taxonomy (NCBI): domain Bacteria; kingdom Bacillati; phylum Bacillota; class Bacilli; order Lactobacillales; family Carnobacteriaceae; genus Alkalibacterium; species Alkalibacterium psychrotolerans. The sequence goes on from NZ_BAAGPH010000030.1 coordinate 66,405, forward strand.
CGCGTTTCTTTTCTTTTTTCAATGCTTTCTGTTCTTCAACCTGCTGTTTTTTTATTTCCGATCGTGAAGGCATTTTTATTCAGTCCTTTAACTTAAGCTTTCCTGTAGTCTTTTCATCTTCCAGTAAAACAGAGCAAATACAGTTTTAGAATCCCTGAGTAACTTCTGCTCATATAACTCCCAGGCCTCATCAAACGTCACTTCTATCAGCTCAATGGTCTCGTCTTCATCCATCGCCAATGGGGTTTCAACTTTTTTCAACCCATTGGCCTCATAAATCTCCAGGTACTCATCAGTGAAGCCAGGCGTACTGTAAAACGATGTAATAAATGCCCATTCATCAGCCTGATAACCTGTTTCTTCTTCCAATTCTCGTCTAGCCGTCACAAGTCCAGACTCGTCCCCGTCATCTTTAAGACCTGCCGGTATTTCTATGCTGAGCTGATCAATTGCCTTGCGGTATTGCTTTACCAGCACCATACGGCCATCTTCTTTAAAAGGAATAACTGCTGAGGCACCTGCATGCCTTACAATTTCTCTTTGCGCCATTTTTCCATCAGGGAGTTTGACCTCCTGTACAGTATACTCTGTAACATTACCTTTATAAATAGATTTCTCCGAAACGGTCTCTTCAAAAAATTCCATATTTTCACTCCTCAATGGTATTATCATAACCTATTCTCACATTCTTTTCACTACTGAATCCGTCAATTGGCTCTTTTAAATACTCCTTAGGTCTGATGTTAATTCTTCAAACTTTTGTGCTATTATAAAGATATAATCAGATAACGTTTCTTGAGAACGGAGGATACGAACATGAAACATTCAACCTTATATACTACTGTAGTTTATACCATAACACTGCTTGTCACATTATTTATGTTTATAATGTTAGTTGGCGGTTTTGACTTAAACGGATTTTTAGCGTTAGGATTAAGTATAGGAGCAGGTGTGATACTATTGAAGTCACTTTTAAATCGTTCCGGAAAAAGCAAGTCTAAAGAAAAATTACCACGTCTGACAACAGATAAAGAAAAGTTCTATCTGGATAAAGGACTTGAAAAAGAAGATATTCACTACTTCAGACAGACTATGCTTACTGCTAAAAAGCATATTGTATCAATCGAAAGCAATATGGAAAAATCCGGTAAACTGAGAGCTATCGAGTCGCGCAACAATACCGTTTCATTATCTAAATCATTGTTCAGCGCGATTACAAAAGAACCCAATCGACTGCATGAAGTGAACAAATTCTTATACGTCCATCTGCCTTCTTTAGATGATTTGGTAAGCAAGTATGTTGAAATAGAGAATCACAAGGCAAAAAGTAAAGCCACTTATGACATATTAGGCAAATCAGCACAGACAATTGACAAAATGTGCAGTCAGATCACTGATGACTATGTAGCTTTTAAGGAAAATGATTTGGAAGATTTGGATACTGAAATTGAATTAGCCCACCACAACCTTAACAAAAAGAGAAACGAATTTTAATATTTATTTGATGAGGAGCTGTTAGTATGACAAAAAAAGATCAAGATCTATTTGATACCCCTCAGGCTGCTGAAATTGAAGATTTGCTGACTAATCCCTTTGGAGATTCAGCAGAAAAAAAGAACACATCCCGCAGCAACGAGTTAGAAGAAAAACCAAAAAGTAAAAAAATAATTGATACACTCCCAGAAAACAGACAAAAGCAGGCCTATGATTTAGCCAAACAGATTGACACAACTGATACGGATGCCATTCTTAACTATGGAGCACAGGCTCAGCAGAAGCTGGGTGAATTTTCTCATTCCGTACTGAACCATGTTCAGAATCAGGAAACAAATCATATTGGTGAAACACTAAATGATTTGATGTTCCGCTTAAAAGAAGCCGATCCAAATGAACTGAAAGCTGAAGATCAGAACATATTCAAAAAGATGTTCAGAAAAATCAACCGGTCAATTTATGAAACAACTGCAAAATATCAGAAAATTGGTGCTCAAGTCGACAAAATTGCTGTAAAACTGGACAAGGAACGCGAGTTGTTACTGAAAGACAATGTCATGCTGAATGAACTGTATGATAAAAACTATGAATATTTTGAAGCTCTGAATGTCTTTATTGCAGCTGGTGAAGTAAAAATTGATGAACTGCAAAATGACACAATCCCAAAAGCAGTAACACATGCTGAAAACAGCGGTAACCAAATGGAAGTTCAGAAAGTCAATGACTTGAATCAATTCCTGAACCGACTAGATAAGCGGGTGTACGATCTTAAAACTGCCCGACAGATGACAATTCAACAGGCTCCTCAAATTAGACTGATTCAAAATACTAATCAGGCATTAAGCGAAAAAATTCAGACATCTATTAATACAGCTATTCCTTTATGGAAAAATCAGATTGTCGTTGCATTAACCCTGCTTCGTCAAAAAGAGGCTGTGACGGCCCAAAGACAAGTTTCCGAAACGACTAATGACCTGCTTACTAAAAATTCAGAAATGCTAAAACAGTCCTCTATTGAAACAGCTAGAGAAAATGAACGAGGCATTATCGACATCGAAACGCTTGAAAAAACACAGGCAGATCTCGTCGAAACCCTTGAAGAAACTCTATCGATTCAAAGAGAAGGGCGTTCCAAACGTAAAGAAGCAGAAGTACAGCTACAGCAACTGGAATCAAGACTCAAGGAGCAACTTATGCAGTTGACTGAACCTGCAGAAAGTTCAAAAGATTAAACTAAGACAAATTTATCTTTTCTCGAGTTCAAATATTTGAATAAAATATGACAGTTTCCTATACTAATACTATAGAAAATTAATGAAGAGGAGAGATTGTATGTTAGGTTTTATCTGGTCACTTATAGTAGGTGGAGTCATTGGAGCAATCGGTCAGGCTATTGTCGGTACTGATGTTCCAGGTGGAATTATTGGTAACATTATTATTGGATTTATAGGAGCATGGGCCGGTCATGCACTATTCCAAGTTGGACCTGAGTTGGGTGGATTCTTTATCCTTCCTGCCATCGTCGGTGCTGTTCTGATTGTATTTATTTATGATCTAATAGCCGGTCGTATGTAAAACAGTCTATAACGTAAAAAAGTGGGGCTGGGAAAAAACCAGCTCTTAACAAACAAAAAGAACAATGAAAACCGTCGGTTTTAGATGGTCTTCATTGTTCTTTTGTATTTTTTCTGAAGATGTAGAAGTACACCCTCCTTTTCTTCGGAGTTCGAGGATCAGTTTCGTTAAATTCATGCTCATAAGCATCAAGCCAATGTCATTATGCACGGCTTGATTCCCTCTGACATGAACGCGGCGCATGCCAAAGACACCTTTCA
>NZ_BAAGPH010000031.1:0-9348 GCF_054784355.1 Alkalibacterium psychrotolerans
TCCGAAGAAAAGGAGGATGTACTTCTACATCTTCAGAAAAAATACAAAAGAACAATGAAGACCATCTAAAACCGACGGTTTTCATTGTTCTTTTTGTTTGTTAAGAGCTGGTTTTTTCCCAGCCCCAGGGTTGAAATGTTCATTAATTATGAAGGAGTAGGTTTTCAAAGTGGAAAATTTAGATTTAAGAATTCAAAAAACATATATATCACTTATCGAAGCTTTTGAGAAATTGTTACATGAAAAGGAATTTGAGAAAATTTCAGTGCAGGAATTATGCGATGAAGCGATGATCCGACGCCCAACTTTTTACAAACATTTTTTAGACAAATATGATTTTCTAACTTTTTTCATTAAGCATAAAATGAATATAATTTTTGATCGTGCGTTTCAAAATTTAGAGAATGAAGAAGATAACTTTTTTATTTTGGTTTTCGAACAACTACTAAACCAATTTGATAATTTGCTATATCTCATTTTCAGTCTTCAAATGAATGCGGACATTATTGTAGAGTTAGAAAGTGTTCAAGAGTATGGGCAGCGTATGTTAAGAAACCATGTAAACACAGGCGAGGATAATAGTAATATAACAATGATGAATGAATACAAAGGACAAATTATTATGGGGATCACGATTCAATCCGTCCATTGGTATAAAAATAATCAAGATAAAATTAGTCGTGAAGAAATTATTGAGCTATATAAACAAACTTTAGAAAAATTGGGGTGAACGTAACGAAGATTAAGTCTACTTTGATTTTCCTTCTATAAATGGACATCCTTTTGAATCATAAAGCCAATGATTTCGCGGTCCCGGTCTTCTGTTATTCCAATCGCAATATGGCAGCTTTTAGACAGCACTCGATGATCTTCTCGTATCTTTATGTAGAGAACATCCGTCATGGGATAAGGGTAATTTGTGTTTGAAAGCGAGCGATTCTGCCATTCATTGACCAGTGGATCTAACTGTTCGGTAAGGCTAGAAACGAAGGTTTTTGATACATATCTTATATCGATAATGAGATTTACCTGAATCATTTAATTTTGTGAGATCTGTTTTTTCAAAATGCGACAGGGAACTTACGTTCTTGATTTTGAATCAGGTGTATAGTAAAATAGAATCACATAAGAAAAGGCTTTCAAAATCAAAAGCCTTAGATTATCAAATAAAAAATGGTGTGATTTCTGATACTCTATCCGCTTTCTTTTGTAAGAAGAGAAAAGTGAGGTGATGTAGTTATGGGAAAAAAACAATGCAAACGAGTTTCTCGTAAAGTCAGCGAAGCAGGAAGAAAATTGTCTACTAGTAAAAGTAACAGAACAAAAAGACAAGCTGCAAAAACTTTAGCTGAACATCAACATCGCTACCATTAAAAAAGAGGCTTCTGCCTCTTTTTTCTATTAAATATTTTCAAAAAATATGTTTCTGATAGAAAAATTAAATAACTCAAAAGCCCTATTTCGCAAAACAATATGCCAATAGAAGAAGCATTTAGAGAAACATCTTGACGACCATGTCCATTTGTAAAACCAATCATTTTGAGGGTTTTATTAATCAAACCCATACCTGCTAATCGTTCTATACGATTGACATTGCTCAAAGTTGCCGGCAAACTCGTTAAAACAGGCAGACAAGTCTATCTCAACCTGTCGAGTTATCATGTGTATCAAACCGAATTTTATAAGGTTTTCGAACGCCTACGGCGATCCAGACAATGTATTTAGAGGAGTTATCGCATAAAGTTTTAAATCAATCATTTTCAAGGGAGAAGTATGTCCTNTAGAACACACCGTTTCGAGGAAAAATTCCTTATTTTTTCAAAGATAATTAATCTGTTCAAGAAAACAGCTTTAATTATAGAGCTATGAATTATTCAGGTACCTTACTGAATAATCATTGCCGAAATGAAATAGCTGACAGCAGATACAGATCCACCTAGTACAGTACCCCAGATGAGATCAACAATGGTCACTTTAAGCGGCCATTTTGCAAGTGTGGCTAAATTTGTTAAGTCATACGTTGAATACGCAATAAAGCCAAAGAATACTCCTCTCAGCAAGGCTTCAAGTAAACTCTCAGACTCCAATGCTGGATTGATGACGAAAAATACTAAACCGACTATAAAGATAAAGTAAAAAATAACGGCAGCTGGCCAGTTTGTCTTGTCTCTCATCAGGAAACCAATTTGCTTCTGATAAAAATCTTTGGCAACGAGACCTAACCAGATTATATCAATCGCAAAAAAGACGACGAGTGTAATGACGTAGGTAATCAGAAAATCCATTTATTTTCCTCCTATTCAGTGATGTAGGCTACTGCAACTGCGCCGACTCCGGCACCGTTAGCAATAACTCCGGATGTTTTGGTAATATAAACCGGTTCTTTTCCTAAGAGATTGCTCAATTGGTCAGCAAACTCCTGACCCAGCTGCGGATTGTCTACATAGGTTACGGCATAGTGCTTAATGCCTTTTGAATCATTTACGGATTTGACATGCTTCAAAATTTTCTTCAAAGCAGTCTTTGGATTAAAGGCAATTTTAAAGACTTCGCCTTCCCCATTTTCATCCAGCGATACAATCGGTTTCAAACCGACTTTCTTTGCAATGCCGCCGGCTCGCACACTCAGTCTTCCTGAAGCAATCATATTATCCAGAGTGTTAATTTTAACCAGAATCTTAGACTGGCCAATGGACTGTTCTGCAACGGACATAATCTCATCAGCTGATTTACCAGCTTTTAAATTCTCAATAGCCTGCCAGACAATAAGACCTTCCGCCACCGAATTCTGCTTAGTATCAATAACATGAATGTTTTTGTTCGTGTCAGCAAATTTCTCAGCTGCTTTGGAAAAGACATTATAGGTTCCACTCAGTGCTTTCGCTACTGTAAATACCACAACATCATCGTAGTAAGTCAGCAGATAGCGGAGCGCATCTTCCACACTTCTCGTGGTTGGCTGAGAAGATGTCGGGTGGATGCCTTTGTTTTTAGCGACGTCAAACAGTTTTTCATTCGTAATGGTCAGTTTATCAATGTACGTTTCATCACCGACCAGCAGTGAGACATGAACAACGTGAACCTGAGCATCATCGAGCATATCCTCAGGTATGTCCGCAATAGAATCTGTTACAATAACGGTCTTGTATTTTCTGTGGTGAATACGGTCATACTGTCTGACCATGTCATCAACTTTCTGCTCAATAATCTGACCTTTACTTGACAGACGGTCGAACATTTCAGCCGGATCATTGGTATGAATATGCAGACGTGTCTTTGTTTTCCCTTTAACTTCAACAATGGAATCACCGATATCAGAAATAAGTGCTTTTAAGTCTTCAGCGTTTCCTTTATGTTCAATTAGCGCTTCTGTACAGTAGCGGTAATCTCCAATCTGGTGATCATCCTCACTGATAGCCGGAATGCTCTCAAAGGATTCTGAGTCGTCTTCTGAAATGACGTGACCGCGAATACCTTCTAAAAAGCCTTTGACGAAATAAGCAAAACCTTTCGCACCAGAATCGACAACAGACGATTTCTTCAGAACTTTAAGCTGCTCAGTCGTATGCTCCACTGCATTTTCCACTTTTTCACTCGCCGCTTCAAGCAGTTTGTCGAATGCTTCATGGCTGCCCAGTTCTTTGCTTAATGATTCATAAAACACAGTCATCGTCGTCAACATCGTGCCTTCAACAGGATGTTCAACTGCCCGGTAGGCGTATTCCATGCCTGCTTTAATGGCAGATGCGAAGTTCTCGATTGTAATCTCTGTTTCTGACGTAATGCCTTCACTGAACCCTTGGAAATACTGGGCAAAAATCAGACCGGAATTTCCTCTCGCTCCGATAATGGCAGAATCAGCAATGGTCTCTACCGTTGTTTTCGTATTATCTTTTAATTGTGAATGGTGAACAATACTGTGCATCGTTGAAAATAGATTACTCCCAGTATCGCCATCAGCTACTGGAAAGACATTGATGTCATTTAAAAAAATGCGATTATTCATAACTTCTCTCGCCCCGTTGATCAGACCGTTGTAGAGCTCGTTTTGCGTAATAGTCTTCATAATCATTCTCCCCTCTTGTTCGGCTTTTTGTAAAACACCGACCGAATGCTTCAGTGCTTTACTCCAAGTCTCTTATTTATCCCTTTTCTCCCCAGGGGAAAATCATCGGAACGCGTTGTTTATAGTCTTCCCATGCTTCGTACTTCTCCATATTTTTTTCAAGGAGTGGCGTGGATATTTTCATCAGTACCGCACTCATGATAACAGGAGAAATAACCAGCAAGCCATAGTAAATCGGATTGATATCGCCCGTAAACATCATTGGAATACCACTCAGGTAAAGTCCTACCCAAATGAGAATTTCTCCAAAATAGTTCGGGTGTCGTGTCACTGACCATAAGCCTGACTGTAGCAGTTTACCTGACCCTTTTTGGATGTGCTGTCTCAGCTGCTCATCACCAATGACTTCAAACAGAAGACCGGTCAAGGCGATAAGCAAGCCGGCATAAATGACAAACTGACTGATGCCTTCAAATTCGAAGGTATTGAAGCGAATGATGGAATAGCTTGCTGAACCGACAATAAAATTAATAATACCTTGAACCATAAATACCCGGAAAAAAGCGATAAGGACGACTTTGTCTCCCCACTCTTTTCGCCACTGAGCATATCGGAAATCCTCAGGCTTGCCCCAGTTCCGTTTCAACAGTCTAAGTGACAATCGCAATCCCCAAACAGTAATAAAACCGACAATAATATAAGATAATAGCGTGGGTTCATCTGTCACAAATAAGGTCAGCCAACTGCCGATGACAAAGCCCATTCCCCATCCAATGTCCACTATGGAGTTGTTCTTTATAGCGGTTGCAATTAAGAATATGATCGTAAAATAGATAAAGGTAAAGATCAGCGGAACGAGCAAGCCGTCAAAATCAATATTGGTAAATCCTTGTGTTGCTATTGCAAAGGTTGCCAGAAACAATAGCGGGTAAATAATGAGTCTTTTTTTATCCATAATACACCTCTTCTGTTTGCAATACTGATTTTTATTTCAGTTTCATGATAATTGAAACTGAATAAGTATCTGATGATAGTATAACACTTATTATCTTTCTTGAACTTTATAATGCTTAATTTTTTTGTAATTTATTTAATTCAACCAGAGCTTCCTAACCTTTCAGTACTATTTAATGCTAAGTTCCACCTTTTCCAAAAGCATCTACCACTTGTGTCATCAAGTGAGAGGACGAATAAAAAATCACTACCGATGTAAATCATACCTTTTTCAGTAAGGCTGGACCTTGCTTGTTCGTTCTTTTAAACGTAGAATATAATTAACCTAATCAAAGGAGCTAAGCTTGTGGACTCCATTTTTAAGCTATTTAGACAAAAAGTTGAAAATAATGAAAAACTGACACCCAAAATGCAAGACATTCTGGAAGCCAGCTTATTGCTGTTTGCTGAAAAAGGCTATTCCAATACGTCCACCAAGGATATTTCCCGTGCAGCAGACGTTGCTGAAGGAACCATTTTTAAACATTTTGGTTCCAAGGAAAATTTATTGTATGCTAGCATTCTCCCTATTTTAAGTCAGTCACTGGAAGATTTAATCCCAGCTGATTTTTTAAAGAACCAGGAGAAATTAAATGAGTTATCTTTTTCAGAGTTTCTTCGTTACGTTCTACCTGAACGAATTAATTTTGCCGGAAACAATCTTAAGATCTGGAAAATATTTCTAACCGAGTATCTTTATCAGGAAACCATGAGGGATAACTTAAGCACGCTGATTCCAGATGTACTCATTGACGAGCTCTCCCAAATACTATCTATATTTAAAGATAAAGACGAGCTGGTTGACTGGCCGAATGACGAAATACTCCGCTTTATTATCAGTACCGTTGCAGGATACGTTATCTCGCAGTCTATAGGTTTTTCATCCTCATCCAACACTGAGTCTGATATTGAACATTTGATTCAATTTTTGGAAAAAGGCCTTCGTCCATAAATAAACCTTGACTACTAGTACAGTCGGGGTTTATACTTTAAACAATTAGTGAGTGAGTACTCACTTTTTATATTCTTTACTGGAGGTTTTCATCTTGGCCCTACTAACGATAGAACATTTAAACAAATATTATCCCATTACTGACTCCGAACACTTTCACGCCTTAAAAGATATATCCTTAACCTTTGACAAAGGCGAACTTGTTTCAATCATTGGCGAATCCGGCAGCGGAAAGTCCACACTGATGAATGTGCTTGGCGGGCTTGATTTGAAATATGAAGGCGATATTCTCATCGATGGAGACAACATCGGAGATTTTACCGAAAAAGAACTGGTTCGTTTTCACAAAGAAAAAATCGGATTTATTTTTCAGAGTTTCAACCTAGTCTCCCACTTGTCTGTACTCGACAATGTGACGTTAGCCATGACCTTATCCAATGTAGATAAACTGACGCGAAAAGAGCGGGCAATGGAAATCCTCGAACATCTCGGACTGAAAGAACAGTATAAAAAGAAACCCAGTCAACTCTCAGGTGGGCAGAAGCAGCGTGTTGCCATAGCCCGAGCACTTGTTAATGATCCAGACATCATTATTGCAGATGAACCAACCGGCGCTCTCGATTCACAGACATCAGACCAAGTACTGGCTATCATTCAGGAGATTGCCAAAAACGGCAAACTTGTCATTATGGTTACGCACTCAGACCGTGTAGCGTCACGTTCGTCAAGAATTGTCACGATTGATGACGGAGCGATTATACAGGACGAGGATCGCCGAACGGTAAACGAGCACGCCAATAACTTTAAACGAATTGAGCGAAAAAGTAACAGAAACCTCAGTTTTTTCGCTGCGATACACATGGCCTTGTTAAATATGAAAGAAAAGCTGAGCCGTAATATTCTGATTTCTTTAGGAGGAAGCATCGGCATCATGAGTGTCATTTTAATGCTTGCTCTGGGTAATGGTGTCAATGACTACCTGACAGATACGATGAATGAAAATGTTAATCCCTTGATTAGCGAAGCACGCATGACGGAGGATACCCAATCGGAAACTAATTCAGACACCGATACAACAGACACGAATGAACGGAGTGATAGAGGCCCCGGTAATTTTGCTGATAATATTCCGGCAGTTCAACTGTCTCAAGTGATTCCATTTGAAGCGGAAAATATCGATGAACTAAGATCTATACCACACGTTGAATCAATGGACCTCGCGTATGCTTCCTTCTCATTGGGTAGTGATACAGTTGTCTACGAGGACGAGGCTTATTCTTTTATGAATTTCGGCACTGTATCTGCCAATATGACACAGTCCAATATCCTTCACGGTTCATTTCCAGAAGCCGGTGACGTTCTCATTACCGAAGAAATGGCTGAAAACATGGCAGATTCTGCTGAGGAGATGATTGGAGAAGAAGTGGAAGTGAAACTATCAGTTGATGGAGATGCTTTGAGCGGATTGTTTATAGTCAGTGGTATCTATACTGCAGGAAATGCTATCGGACCAGCTGGTGCCTTCGATTCCGTCTTTATGACTATGGAGTCCTTTACTGATATGAGCGAAGATAATGGCATCAGTGTTGAAGCTAATGTCGCGTATCTTCATGCCGATGATGCTTCCCATTCTCAGAGTATTAAAGAAGAACTGAGTAATCTCGGTTATGCCGGTTCATCAACGGATACACTGGCAGCGACTTTTACACAACTCCTGGATATCTTCACATATATCCTGTCGGGTGTGGCAGCTATCTCACTGTTTGTTTCGGCTATCATGATTTTAACCGTTCTCTATATCAGCGTTGTCGAACGTACTCAGGAAATTGGAGTTATCAAAGCAATTGGTGGACGTAACAAGGATATTCGCCGAATCTTTGTTTCCGAATCATTACTCATTGGTCTCTTCAGCGGCCTTCTGGGGATTGGTATTGCTTCTATACTCTCTTTTATTGGAAATATGGCCGTTGATAATCTATTCGGAACAACCATACTCCACATTACTCCCCTTTATGGTGCGTTCGGAGTAACGGCCAGCGTAATCATCAGTATGGTCGCCGGCGTTTTCCCAGCCAATAAAGCTGCCCGACTGGATCCGATAGAAGCATTGCGACATGACTAATTAAAGACAGCTTTGATCCATCTTGAAATTATCATTAGTTAATAGCAGTCCAAAAAAGACATGGCTCATATGCGCATGTCTTTTTTGCAATTTACAATTCATATTATCAGACTCACCGCTTATCTAAGAGTGCAGCAGCTGATATAACGCACCAAAGAGGTTCGCATCATTTCCGAGTTCACTTCTTTTAACTGATGCCCTGACTCCAGTTACAGAGTAAACAAGGTCTTTTTCATAAAAGTCATCCAGTGCTCTTTCTATTTCCTCTACAAGCATCGGCTCCGCACTCATGCCACCACCTATCACAAATACTTCCGGATCGAGCACACCTTGGAGATTGATAATTTGTCCTGCGACGCCCTTGCAGTATGCTCTGAACTCTCTTTCTACTTCCAAATGGCCTGCTCTTATAAGCCTGAACATATCCTGACCTTCAAAGTCTTCAGGGTCTTCTCCAGTCATTTGTGCGACTCGCCGCACCAAATCTGTCGTACTCCCGCTTCTTCCAAAAAAACTTTCCGGGTCCAGTGGATTTTTACCATCCGTACGCATAAAGGAAAATTCTCCCGCACTAAAGTGGTGCCCCTTTACCAACTGACCATTGGAGATAATGCCTCCACCTACTCCCGTACCCAAGACAAACGCTACACCATTTTGCATGCCTTTAAGGCCGCCTTTCCAGAACTCACCCAATGCCGCACTTTTCCCGTCATTTTCAAGCTTTACAGGCAGCTCCAGCCGCTTTTGAATAATATCAGCCAAGTGAATATTTCTGGCGTACTCCAGCGAACCTCCGTGTATGACATAACCGGTATCGGAATCAATTCGCCCCGGCATGCTGATAGCCACTCCTACTACACTTTTTGCGTAAGGCTGGGCAATCTGTTCAAACACAAATAATAAGGATTCCAGCGAATCACGAGGAGTCTTCCGTTTTCCTTTAATATGTATCGTCTCTTTATCCATCAGTGCAAACTTTATTGCTGACCCGCCTATATCCAAAACTAAATACTGTTTCATCCAACTGCTCCTTTTCATGTTCAAATTATATTGGATTTGATTAAAACGCTTTCTCTTTTTCATTAGTATATAAGAAAACCTCGGGCAAAGTTCGCCCGAGGACTCTTTATTATCTGCTGACCTTTTTATTTTTGTGTTCTATTGTCATATACGATCCCCGTGTGACTTACAAAGTATTCTGGAATCATTTCACCA
>NZ_BAAGPH010000032.1:0-22220 GCF_054784355.1 Alkalibacterium psychrotolerans
ATGGTGAAATGATTCCAGAATACTTTGTAAGTCACACGGGGATCGTATATGACAATAGAACACAAAAATAAAAAGGTCAGCAGATAATAAAGAGTCCTCGGGCGAACTTTGCCCGAGGTTTTCTTATGTTTACTGTTCTATATAAAATCTGATATCTCTTAATTCAGTAGCCTTTAACTGTTCTGAAATTTTACACCCCACAGTTATTCAATCTACTAGAAGTGTAGGTGCTTTATTTGTTGAAGTCGCCGGAAATTAAGATATTTGTTTGAATAAAAAAGTGAATTTCTTGACGCTTGGATAGTATCTATATTAAGGATTCATAAAGGAGGAAGATTTAAATGATAAATAAACTACGTGCGCAACCACTTCAATTACAAATACTGGAGCAGTTAAAAAAGAGACAGCAGCTGAGCACTGAGGATTTCAGTTATTTAACAAGTTTGAGAAAAGGCTATGAGGGAGAGCTGCAATTTGATGAGACACTGAAAAGGTTAACATGTGAACACATTATTTTAAGTGATTTAGTGTTGGAAGTGAATCGGCAGACGTTTCAAATAGATTCGCTCATTATCACTGGAGAAGGGGTAAACCTATATGAGATAAAGAATTATCAGGGAGAATATATCTATGAAAACAATGAGATGAAAATGCTGTCATCAAAAAAAGTAATCATAAAGCCGTCGACACAGTTAGACAAAACACGCTCATTGTTCAATATACTTTTGGAGCAGTTAAATTATAACATGACAGTTCGTACCTATGTCGTCTTTGTAAATCAAGAGTTTCTTCTCTATCAAGTATCGCCCAACCCAACCTTAATTCTCGCTCCAAAACTCAAAAAACATATCGAGCAGTTGAGTCTAATTGAGACACCATTAGAATTTGAGCATACACGTTTGGCTGACAAATTAAAGGACTTGCACTTAACAGATAATCGATTCATCAAGCTACCTGAATACCACTATAATGAGCTGAAAAAAGAGGTTGTTTGTCCCCATTGTCAGAATAACTTGAGAACTCTCACGGAACGCACTACTCACTGTGTCAAGTGTGATTACAGTGAAGCAAATACTGATATAATTTTGAGGGAAATCGAGGAATTCCAACTACTCTTTCCAAACTTCAGACTAACAACTTATATCATATACGATTGGTGTGGAAAAATGTACTCAAAAGATAGTATCCGACGTACTTTGAAAAAGAATTATAAAGAAATAGGAATAAAGAAAGGAAAATACTACTCTTGATATGCTAGAGAGTTATTTATTTTGTATTCAATAAGCGAAAGAGGAAGCGAATCGGTATTATAGCGGGATAATTGTGATTCAGCGATTAAAATAACTGGTCAATGCCGATAAAAACAGGATAATTGCGATTCGCTCATCAATAGCAAAGCCGAACCTCGATTAAACGAATATAATCGTTATTCAGAACAATACTGGAGTGCTGAATACTAATAATAACCTCCAAAACAAAAGACGAAGAAAGAAGCCAGCAGCTTCTTTCAACCACATTAGATCTACAAAATGCTAAGATAGATTTATTTGGTATTCAATAAGCGAAAGAGGAAGCGAATCGATATTATAGCGGGATAATTATGATTCAGCGATAAAAATAACTGGTCAACGCCGATAAAAACAGGATAATTGCGATTCGCTCATCAATAACAAAGCCGAACCTCGGTTAAACGAATATAATCGTTATTCAGAACAATACTGGAGTGCTGAATACTAATAATAACCTCTAAAACAAAATAAGAAGCAAGAAAAGCCGTCACTCCGAAAGCTAGACTAAGAAATCTAACTTTCGGAGTGACGGCTCAATTTATTTACACAGTAAACGTATTATTTTATTTTATTTCAAGAAAGCACTTGCAAGATATCTTTTTTTGATTATACTTCCTTTATCGAAACGTTTCGACAAAAATGTTTCAGTAGTGACTTAAGGAGAGATTGTGTGGAAGACATTAAATTAAAAGAGTTACTCAATCAGATGACTCTTGAAGAAAAGATAGGTCAATTATCTCAGATTTCGGGCGAACCTTATCTTTCGGATAACTTTGAGATAACCGGTCCGCTTGCAGAAATGGGTATACCTGAAAATCTGGTATCTGTTGCCGGAAGTATTCTAGGAGCTTCCGGAGCTGAAGCGAATAAAACGATTCAGGACAAATACTTAGAACATAGCCGTTTAAACATTCCGTTGCTTTTTATGGCTGATATTATTCATGGCTACAAAACAATTTTTCCAATTCCATTAGGCATCGGAGCAACTTGGAGTACATCGCTTGCCAAGGAAAGTGCTTATGTATCAGCAGTAGAAGCCGCTGTATCTGGCGTCCATGTAACCTTTTCGCCCATGGTGGATTTAGTACGTGATCCTAGATGGGGAAGAGTTATGGAAACAACTGGAGAAGACAAGTACTTAAATGAACGATTTGCAGAAGCGTATGTTAGGGGATATCAGGGTGATTCTTACTCAGAGCCTTACACAATTGCTTCATGTGTGAAACACTTTGCAGCATACGGAGCTCCTGAAGGCGGAAGAGACTACAACACTGTAAATATGTCGGAGCGTCAGCTGAGAGAAGATTATCTGTCTGCCTACAAGGCTGCAATAGATGCAGGAACCGAATTGGTGATGACATCTTTTAACGTAGTTGATGGTATTCCATCGACTGGAAATAAGTGGTTATTGAACGATGTACTCAGAGAAGAATGGGGATTTGACGGCGTGGTCATTTCTGACTGGGGTGCTGTTAAAGAGCTTATACCTCATGGTGTCGCTGCAAGTGAAGAAGAAGCGGCTTATAAAGCCATAAATGCCACGATGGATATTGAAATGATGACGTTTACTTATTCTAGATACTTGGAAAAGTTGATTTCTGAAGGAAAAGTATCCGAGCAGCTGCTGGATGAAGCAGTATTACGCATTCTGACACTCAAAAATAAACTCGGATTATTTGAAAATCCTTACCGAGCAGCTAATGTTGACGAAGAGAAGGAAAAAATCTTTTCGGATGAACACAGAAGTAAGGCGCTTAAGATAGCAGAAGAATCCCTTGTTTTACTTAAGAATGATAGTGTACTTCCGCTTGACAGCAAAAATCAAAGGATTGCGTTAATTGGACCATTCAGTAAAGGTGAAAACATACTGGGAGCCTGGTCTTGGAGAGGTGAACCTAAACAAGCCACTCAGCTATTTGATGCACTGACTAAAGAATTTCCTGAAGATTCGCTCCATTACGCAGCGGGAAGCACCATTTCTGAAACATCGGAAGACATGTTAGAGGAAGCAGAAGAAATAGCCAGCCAGTCGGATGTTATAGTCTTAGCATTGGGTGAAAGTGCAGACATGAGTGGAGAGGCAGCAAGTCGAACAGATATTACACTCCCCGGAGTACAGAAACAATTGATCAAGCGATTATCCAAGCTTAACAAACCAATAGTCACCGTGCTGTTTAACGGTAGGCCCTTAGACTTAAATGCTATTGAACCTTATTCAGATGCCTTGCTGGAAGCTTGGTTCCCTGGAACAGAAGGTGGACAGGCGATAGCGAATTGTCTGACAGGTAAAGTCAATCCTTCAGGCAAACTGCCGATGTCTTTCCCTGATAATGTGGGGCAGGTTCCAGTCTACTATAATCACTTCAATACAGGGAGACCGGTTGAAACGACACCTGACAAGAAATATTCTTCAAAATATATTGATTCATCAAACTATCCGAAATATGCATTCGGCTTTGGATTAAGTTACACAACGTTTGAATATAGTGAAATCAATATGTCTAAAAATAGCTTGTCAACAAAGGAATCGCTTGAAGCTGAAGTGACCGTAACAAACACAGGTAATGTCTCAGGAAAAGAAGTTGTTCAACTTTACATTCGGGACTTGGTTGGAGACGTGGTTCGTCCAATAAAAGAACTCAAAGGCTTTGAGAAAATAGCCCTTGAACCTGGAGAGTCAAAAAAGGTAAGTTTCACACTCAAAGAAGACATGCTTCGCTATGTTCATTCTGATCTCAAAACGTATTCGGATGAAGGAGAATTTGAAGTCTACATTGGTGGAGACAGTTTAACTGAACGTGTAGAGAAATTTAAATTAATAGAGACAGTTAGGAGTATTTAAATGGTTGAAGTAGCAACAGGAGTGAAGCACACACATCGATTAAAGAAAAAAGACACAGAGTTTACCTTTTTACCATCCGGTGATGTCCATCAGGCGAATGTAAATGGAATCATGCTGAATCAGGTACTGGGGAATACATTAGATGGATCGTTAAACAACTTATTTTTAAGAATTCATGAAAATGGTGTAATCACACATACACCCATGCTGGGAATTAAATCAGAGAGTGTTTTCCATGTAAACGAAGAGAGCGTTAGATGGACAGGAGAGTTTAATGACGTCAGTTATACAGTAACATTTCAGCTGGGAGAATTGAATTCTTGGTACTGGACAGTTGATGTTGAATCAACAGAAAAAACTGTGGACGTTGTTTACGGCTGGGATTTAGGTCTGAATTACCAGGGAGCTTTACAATCGAACGAAGGATATGTGGCTCAATATGTTGGGCACTCTGTTTTCCAAGGAGACAATGGTTGTGTCGTCTGTTCGAGACAGAATCAGTCTGATGAAGCCTTTCCATATGTCCAGCAGGGCGGGTTAACCCAAACGGTTGGGTATTCCACAGATGGCTTCCAGTTTTTTGGCAAGTCTTATAAAGAAACAGATGAAATCGAACAGTTAAACAAACCTTCACTAACTAATAAAGTTTATCAGTACGAATTTAACTATACTGCACTTCAATCGGAAAAAGTAAACCTTTCAGGGTCACATCAGTTTGTATTTTATGGTCTGTATAAAGCGAATCATCCAGAGGCGGTAACTGAACTCGACTTTACTGAAGATATAAAAAATGACTATCAAAACTTGACTAGTCTGAATGACTACAGGGCTATTGAGAAAGTGTCATTATCGCAGTCAATTGGTCAGCCGATGACTTCTGAAAGTCTGACCCAAGCTGAATTAGACGATCTGTATCCAAATCGGGTTCAAGAAGAAAAAAATGGTGAGATCATGCATTCCTTCTTCACAGAAGACTACAGTCACGTTGCTCTAAAAGAAAAAGAAGTGGAATTGGAAAGACAGCATGGACATATCATCTATACCCGAAACGAATTGACAACAGACACGCCTGTAATGGCTACAACGTCATGGATGACAGGTGTATTTAACTCTCAAGTGGTGTTGGGTAATACAAACATGAATAAATTCATGACAAATACGCGAAATCATCTGAATGTACTGAAGGCACAAGGACAAAGAATTTACATTAAGACAGATGAACAATACCACTTACTGACTATGCCGTCTCTCTTTGAAATGGGCTTCAACTACGTTCGCTGGATTTATAAAACGGATGGGGAAATATTTACAGTAACTAATTTTACACACAGTCAATCGGACACGATTAAACTGAAAATAGAAGCTGCAAGCGGAAAAGCGTATGCATACAAAGTAACGAACCAGGTTGTCCTAAACGATGGAGAGTATGCAGTACCCTTTAAATACAGTCAGAGAGACAATCTTCTGACATTCAAACCGGGCAATGACAGCTTTATTAATACTGCCTATCCAGAACTAACGTATCATATGTATGTTGAAGGTCCGAGTATCACATGCTCTGACGGATCCAGTCTTCTGGAAAAACCAGCGGGCTCAAATGCTTCTATGATTGTCTTGGATGTTCCAGAAACAGATACATTCTCATTGACCATTCAAGGTTCTATTGAAGGAAAAAACTATGAGTCTATGAACCTTTCGTTAGAAGAGGAAAAAGAGAAATTCAAAGCATTCTATGCTTCCACTATGAAGCACTTAAAACTGATGCACAAAGGGGCAGCAGCTGGTTCAGAAGTGGAAAAAATGAATCTGACTCTATGGTGGTATACGCATGACATGTTTGTCCATTACCTATCTCCTCACGGATTAGAGCAGTATGGTGGAGCAGCATGGGGAACGAGAGATGTAGCTCAAGGACCTGCTGAATACTTTATGGCAATGAAACAGTACGATATTGTTAAAAAAATAATTCTGAAGTTATTTACCCACCAGTTTAAAGAAGATGGGAACTGGCCGCAGTGGTTCATGTTTGATAATTATGTCAACATTCACTCAGATGAGAGTCACGGAGACATTATTGTCTGGCCGATGAAACTTCTTGCAGATTACCTTAAAGCAACTGAAGATTTCGCTATTTTGAAAGAAGAAGTTCCTTATCTGTCTAGAGAGACAAAACAGCTGACTGAAGAAAAAGAATCACTGTTCAAACATCTGAAAAAAGAAATCGATTATATTTCAACTCATTTCCTCGAAGGTACTGCATTATCTTCCTACGATGACGGAGACTGGGACGATACTCTGCAGCCGTTTAATGAAAAACTGAAAAAATATATGGCGAGCACATGGACAGTTGCTCTAACGTATCAGTCGTTGAGTACTTTATCTAGCACAATTGGATCGGTAGACGAAGGGTTCCAAAAAGAACTGGATCAGCTGACTGATAATATCAAGTCAGACTATGAATCCATCATTATGTCTGATGAAGTCATACCAGGATTCATATACATGGAAAACGGTGAGACTTACTTTATGATTCACCCTTCCGATACGAAGACAGGTATCACTTACCGTCTCTTACCGATGATTAGAAGCATGATTAGTGAACTGTTTGATGCTGAACAGGTGGATACTCATCTGGATATTATCAAAAAAGAGCTGACCTTTAACGATGGAATTCGTCTGATGAACAGACCGGCTGAGTACAAAGGCGGAGTCAGTTCAAACTTCAAGCGTGCCGAACAAGCAGCAAACTTCGGAAGAGAAATCGGTCTGCTATATGTCCATGCGCATATTCGTTACATCGAAGCTATGGCTAAAATCGGCATGGCAGATGAAACCTGGGATAACTTGCTGAAAATCAATCCAATCAATATTAAAGACCATGTACCGAATGCACAGATTCGTCAGAATAATTCCTATTTCAGTAGCTCTGATGCCGCATTTGATGACCGTTATGAAGCTCAGAATAATTACGATAAACTAAGAAACGGTGAAGTTGAAGTCAAGGGAGGTTGGCGTGTTTACTCAAGTGGACCGGGAATCTACTTGAATCAACTTATCTCAAATGTCTTAGGACTGAGAGAAGTCGGAGAAGAGGTTATATTCGATCCAGTATTGCCTGAAAAATTAAATGGACTAGAAATGTATTCCGAGTTATTTGGCAAACCAGTGACCGTCCAGTTTAATATCAGTTCGGAATCTAAACCAGATACCATAGAATTGAATGGAAATAAAATTCAAACTATAGATTTTTCTAATAAGTACAGAAGTACAGGTCTACAGGTTAAGAAAGCTGAAATAGTCAAGTATTTGACTGATAATAATAACAACTTGGTGATTAAATAAATAAAAGCACGTGAAAGTATTGAAAACGCTTTATGATTAGGTTATAATCATTTTGTCGAAACGTTTCAACAAATTAAGGAGGAAGTTAAAATGAACAAAAATTTTTCAAAGTTATTCAAAAGTAGTGCAACATTGGTCGCGGTAAGCATACTCGGAGCATGCGGGAATGGAAATGGAAATGCAGATACCGATAGTGACGCAGGAACCGATGTAGATTCAACAGTTGATGAGTTATCTGTTTGGATTATGGGAGACGGAAATGAACAAGCTCAGGACATCTTTGATGCTTATACAGAAGAAACAGGAATTGAAATTAATTTACAAAGTATTCCTTGGTCGTCAGCACATGATAGGCTCTTAACGGCAGTTGCTTCTGGAGAAGGTCCTGACGTCGTTCAGATGGGATCATCATTCATGGCAGAATTCAGTGATGCAGGTGCGCTGGCTGATATAACAGAGCAAATTGAGTCAAGAGATGCACTTGATCCTGAAAATTTCTATGAAGGGAACGTCAATACGACTCGCATTGATGACTCTTATTATGGTGTCCCATGGTACACAGAGACACGAGCACTTTATTACAGAACGGATTTGCTTGAGGAAGTAGGTTATCCTGAAGGACCGTCTACATGGGATGAACTTTATGATGCAGCGACTCAGTTATCTGAGCGAGGTGATAACATGTACGGTTTCGATATCAACTTCCAGGAACCGACATTTGGATTCATGTTCGCCAGACAGAATGGTTCGGAGATTATCACTGAAGATAATCAAGCTGTCATTAATGAACCTGAGTTTGTTGAAGCAATCGATTATCTTAAACAGTTTGTAGATAATGGAGCCTCTCCAAGTCAAGATCTCGGCTTGGAACTTTCACAAACCTTTGGTGGAGACGGTGTCGTACCGATGTTCATCAGCGGACCATGGTCTATTACTAATATTAATAATGAAACAACAGATATTGAAGGAGACTGGGCAATTAGAACCTTACCTGAAGGACCAGAAAACAATATGTCCAATACGGGTGGAGCTAACTTGTCCGTCTGGAGCAGTTCCGACAATGTTGAAGCAGCTGTCGACTTGATCGAATATATGACAAATACAGAGAGTCTGCTGGCATACTACGAGAACACCAGCTCACTACCGGCACGTACAGATGTATGGGATGAAGAACCTTTCCAAGGTGAATTTATCGAAGTTTTTGGTGAACAGCTTGAAAGTTCAGAACACATGCCTGTTATTAAAGAGTGGGATTCTATTGCTCAGTCTTATCTCTCAACATTTGAATCGATTATGATAGGTGGAGCCGATACGCAGGAAGCACTTGACGGTCTCAATACAGAAGTTCAAAGCATGTTAGATTAATAGGACTCAGACTCAGAGAATATCATAACATCTATTCTCTGAGTCTTTTTCTCTTAAGAAAGGAATATTAAGCATGAAAAGTAAAAAAGCTCCATATTTATTTATTGCTCCTGCGCTTATCTTGTTGTTCGTCTTTTCCATATTGCCTATTTTTCTGGCATTATTTATCAGTTTCACTGATATGAGCTTGGCGGGGTTAGCGGACTACTCGAGGATTAGTTTCGTTGGGATTGGCAATTATACAACGATATTAAATGATCAGGTATTTAGAACAGCCATAACCAACACACTCTTTTATGTAGCATTCGGAGTGCCTCTGGTTATTTTGTTCTCACTTACCATAGCAATTCTAATAAAGCTTGGGGATAATCGCTTCTTCTCAATGATGAGAGTAGTTTTTTACTCTCCATCCATCACGAATATAGTCGCGGTAGCGCTAGTCTGGACATTTCTGTTCAATCCGAGTCAGCATATTGGGTTACTAAATCAGTTTTTAGCTTGGTTCAATATAGGGCCTGTTGGTTGGCTAACTAATACAGATATTTCTAAAGTTTCTTTGGGGATACTGGCAGTGTGGAGAGCCATCGGTATTAATATGTTAATTTTTTCAGCTGCGCTTCAGAGTATTCCGGATTCCATGTATGAAGCTGCAGAGCTTGACGGAGCGAACAGATGGCAGCAAATTATTCGAATAACGATTCCCCAATTAAAGTTTTCAACATTCTTTGTCGTTGTTACGACCATTATTGGCTGGCTGCAGTTTTTTGAAGAACCTTTTGTAATGACAGACGGTGGGCCGCTGAACAGTACAATCAGTGTAGCTTTATTTATTTATAGGAATGGTTTCCAGTTGAATAGGTTTGGGTATGCAGCAGCAGGTTCACTCCTGTTATTTGTTGCAATAATTCTTGCAACGATTATTCAATTACGAATTCAAAAAGTAGATACCAAATAGTAATCGAAAGAGGTAATCAAAATGCTCAATGTAGATAAAAAAACAAAACTGGTAATCGGTATAGTCTTGGCGGTCTGGGGAGCGATGACTATAGTTCCTTTCTTCTGGATGCTGCTGGCAGCTTTTAAAACAAATGCTGAAATCGTATCAGTAGACCAGACTTTATTTCCTGAACAATGGTCTCTCGATAATTTCAGGATGCTGTTTGAACGTTTGAATTTCGATGTTTATTTCATAAACACAGCAATTATTACCGGGTTGAGTTTCGTAGGTCTGTTTCTAAATGCGATGGCCGGATTTGCCTTTGCTCACTATGAATTTAAAGGTAGAGAATTCCTGTTTCTGATGGTACTGGCAACTATGATGATTCCAGGCCAGGTTACTATGATACCGGTCTACCTAATCCTCAATCAGCTTGGTTTGACCAACACTTACCTAGGAATTGTTCTGCCGAGCCTGACCAGTGCATTCGGGATTTTTCTTTTTAGACAATTTTTTTCAAGCATCGCAGAAGAATTTTTCGAAGCCGCACGACTGGATGGGGCCAGTGAGTTCTATGTTTTTTTCAAAGTCGCTCTACCCTTATCAAAACCTATTTTAGCTGTACAAGGCATACTGACCTTCATCGGCGGCTGGAACTCCTTCCTGTGGCCACTGATTATCGCGAATGATCAGAGATACTATACATTATCCGTAGGACTTCAGCTACTGCAAGGACAGCATTCATCGAATCATGCCCTGCAAATGGCAGGAGCAGCTTTAATGGTCATTCCTATTCTAATTATGTTTATTTCACTACAGAAATATATTCTGACAGGGTTCAATATAACCGGAGGAAAATAATTAGATAAGAATCTATAATTTTAATAATAGGGAACTCAGTAAAAAGCTATTTGCTGGTTTTTTTGATAAAGTTAAGGAGTGAAGTTTAGTAATGAAGATAGTAATCTTAGATGTAGATTCTCTCAGACCTGATCATCTTGGATGTTACGGTTACCATAGAAATACTTCTCCAACAATTGATAAACTGGCAGAAGAGGGCATCCGCTTTACAAATTATTATACCTCAGACGCGCCATGTCTACCTTCGAGAACGGCATTAACTACCGGAATAATGGGTATTCGAACGGGACTTGTTAACCATGGTGGGACTGCCTCCAAACTCAAAGTCAGTGAGCAGCATCTGGATTTCAAAGATAATCTTGATAGATTCAGTCTACCGGGTTTATTTAGGCAAAAAGGGATGGAAACAACGTTAGTCAGTACTTTTGCAGAACGGCATGCTGCCTGGCATTTCAATGCGGGTTGGAATAATGTAATTAACGTTGGAAAACTGGGAGATGAAATAGCTTCAGACATTACACCCATTGCTCTCAACTACTTAAAAGAGAAAGAAGGAAAAGATGATTGGGTTCTGTATTTAAATTATTGGGACCCGCATACACCATACCGGACACCAGAGGAGTACGGAGAACCGTTTAAAGAAGCCCCGCTACCCGAATGGCTGACACAAGAGAAATTGGAAGAGGACAGAAACAAAGTCGGACCTCACTCAGCTAGAGAAGTGGATATGTACTGGAATAAGCCTATACCTGGCTTCCCAAGGCATATTTCCGAGCTGACTGATATGACTGATATGAGAAAATTGATAGACGGCTATGACACCGGTGTAAAATACATGGACGATCACTTGAATAAGGTGATAGACGAGTTGAAGAGGCAAGGAATAGAAGAGGAAGTGACTATTATCCTGACAGGGGATCACGGGGAAAATCTCGGGGAGTTGGGTATATATGCAGAACATGCAACGGCTGATCATTATACCTGCAACATACCCATGATTATTAAGTCTCCACTAGTGACAAAAGGACGAGTGGACAATGGTTTGCACTACAGTCTGGACTTGCTTCCGACCTTAGCTGACTTGCTGGAAGCTGAATCATACGAAGACTGGGATGGTCAATCTTTTGTTGAAACACTAAAGACAGGAATGGAAGCTGGTCGCGATTATCTCATAATCAGCCAGCAGGCACATGTCTGTCAACGGAGTGTGCGGTTTGGCGACTGGCTTTACATCAGAACTCATCATGACGGGTATCATTTATTTGACAAGCACCAGCTTTTCAACTTGAAAGAAGACCCACATGAAACTGTTAATCGAGCAAAAGAGAAGCCGGCTGTAGTAAAAGAAGCTGTATATTTACTGAATGAATGGCATGATGAAATGATGAAAAAAATGAATGAGCCAGTCGATCCCATGTGGACAGTATTGAAAGAAGGCGGGCCATTTCATGCCAACGGACATTTGGAGATGTATATCGAGGATAGACTAACTCCAACTGGGCGAACGCAAGCCGCAGAAAAGTTAAAAGCACGTCATCCGCAAGAATTTATAGGATAAGATTTAGTGATAATATAGTATAGTAAGTATATAGTATAACAAGGGTAGGTGAAAAGTATGGTTGGCATTAAAGATATTGCAAAAAAAGCAAATGTATCCATTTCTACAGTTTCGTATGCATTAAATGGCAATACACGTGTCAGCGAAGCGACACGTTCACGAATTCTGGCAATAGCAGAGGAAATGAACTATATTCCAAATCTTGCTGGTCAAAATCTAAGAAGACAGAAAACAAATATTATAGCAGTATACTTATCTTCTTACCAGGGAACGTTTTATGGGGAGCTCCTTGAAGGCATGCACCAGAAGGCTGGAGAATTAGGACTAGAGCTGATTGTCTGTTCAGGAAAACGATCGCGATTATTCCTGCCTCAGCAACTGATTGATGGCATTCTTGTTCTGGATATGACGTATACTGATGAAGAACTGCTGAAATATGCAGAATTTAACCATCCTATAGTTGTTCTGGACAGAGATTTGAATCACAAAAATATCCGTTCAGTTCTTTTGGAAAATAAATCCGGATCAAAAGCAGCAATGGAATCTCTTGTTCAAGAAGAAGTAGAAAAAGTTTATATTATTTCCGGTCCCCTCAATAACTACGATAGTTCTCAACGTATTAGTGCAGCAATGGAAGTAGCAGAAAAGTACGCATTGGATGTCGAGATAATAGAAGGAGATTTTACCGAAGAGTCCGGCTATTTGGCAGGTGAGGAAATGAAGTGGGAAGCCAGCAAAACATACGGTATATTTGCATTGAATGATGAAATGGCTTTGGGGATTCATAATTATCTAAAAGAACATAATCAGAAAATTGGGCAGGAAGTCTTTATTAGAGGGTTCGATAAAAATCAGGTGACTCTCTACTTAGACCCTCCCATTCATAGTGTCTCTTATTCAAAATATAATTGGGGAGCTATGGCAGTCGAAACGCTGGAGAAATTGATTAAAGAAGAAAATGTTGAAAACAAGCATGTAGAAACTGAATTTTAGAAGACGGTTTAAGGAGCTGACAAATGAGCTGGTGGAAAAATGCTGTATTTTATCAGATTTATCCAAGAAGTTTTAATGATTCAAATGGTGATGGAATTGGAGATATTCCAGGAATAATAGAGAAACTGGATTATCTGGAAAATTTAGGTGTGAATGGTATTTGGTTAAGTCCGGTATATGACTCGCCTAACGATGATAACGGTTACGACATTAGTGATTATGAAGCGATTCACCCGGATTATGGGACAATGAATGATATGGACCGTCTGATAGAAGAAGCGCGCAAGCGTAACATTCGAATAGTTATGGACCTTGTTGTCAATCATACATCCGATGAACATAAGTGGTTTATTGAAGCTAAGAAAAGCAAAGACAGCAAATACCGTGATTATTATATTTGGCGTGACCCGGTAAATGGAAAAGAACCCAACGAGCTGACCTCCATGTTCGGCGGTCCAGCTTGGGAGCTGGACGAGAAAACTGGCCAATATTACCTTCATCTATTTAGTAAGAAACAGCCTGATTTGAATTGGGACAATGAAGAAATGAAAAAAGACGTGTATAAAATGATGAATTTCTGGCTGGATAAAGGCATCGGGGGATTCCGAATGGACGTCATTGATTTAATCGGAAAAGATCCGGATAATATGATAACAGGCAATGGTCCTAACTTGCATCAGCTGATACAGGAAATGAACCGTAATACTTTCGGACATTACGATGTGATGACGGTTGGAGAAACGTGGGGGGTAACGCCGGAAACAGCTCCTTTATATGCATCTCCAGAAAGAAACGAATTGTCGATGGTCTTTCAGTTTGAACACCTTACATTAGATGAAGAACCGAATACATCCAAATGGGATTTAATGGATCTCGATTTTATTAACCTGAAAAGGGTATTCAAAAAATGGCAAACAGAGCTACCGAAAGACACTTGGAATAGTCTCTTCTGGAATAACCATGATACCCCACGGATAGTGTCCAGATGGGGAAATGATAAAGAGCACCGAGAAAACAGTGCTAAGTGTTTTGCGACGATTCTTCATATGATGAGAGGAACACCCTATATTTTTCAAGGAGAAGAAATTGGCATGACTAACAGACCAATCTCTGATATCTCGGAAGCGGAGGATATTGAATCGGTCAATATTTATCATGAACGACTCAGTAAAGGCTATACTCACGATGAAGTTATACAATCTATCAATGCTAAAGGTCGGGACAATGCCCGAAGGCCTATGCAGTGGACGAGTGATGAACAGGCTGGTTTTACGACTGGGAAACCGTGGATAGCCGTTAATGAAAATTATCTGAGCATAAACGTTGAGGAAAACTTAGCTGATGAACAGTCAGTTTTTGCTACATATAAAAAGCTGATTGAATTGAGAAAAGAGAATGATATTGTCGTTAAAGGAGAGTTTAAGCTATTATTGGAAGAACATCCGCAGATTTTCGCGTTTGAAAGGTACTATAATGGAGAGAAGTGGACAGTTGTAGCTAACTTTAGTGACAAACCTTGTGATGTATCAATAGGTGACCAAACTATAGAAAGCAAGGGGATACTTATAAGTTCTCATAACCGTAAGCGAGTGAATCTTTCAGAACTAAAGCTTGAACCATATGAATCCTTTGTTATAAAAAACTAAGTTATCCTTTTTCATAAATAAAGAACCCGAGAATTCTCATTAAAATAAGAATTTTTGGGTTCTTTATATATTCTAATCTAAGTTAAAGTCTTCCTCAGTCAGCAGTCTTTCTGGGAGACTACCAATGTCACTATTATGAAAATGTTCGCGTATGATGCCGTCGTGCAAATAATTCGCTATAGATAACATTATCATTCCTTGATCCAGAGACAGATAGGTTTCAGCTACTTCATTAGTAGTGAGGTTTAATGTATCGTAATAACCGTATTCACCATACATATCATGGTCTTTTAAATACTCAAGGTTAGAGAAAACTGCGTCACTGTCATAGTCCAGTGCAAGAAAGCTGGCATGTGGTGTGACAGTAGCATCATCTTCATAACCAGAAATACCCATGACTGGAGCGCCAAACTCTGAGTAGCCATTAGGAATGGCAGCAGGTGAAAAGCCCCAAGCCTCTAAACCATTCATCTCAGCATACTTAATCTGTCCTTCTACATGACGAGCATTGTTCAAACCTAACCCACTCTCAGCTAAGGTAATTTCATCAATTATTAGAGCCGGCATAAGCGCTTCGAACATACTCCCGCCCCAGCTTGGAACATAGGTAATGTCCTCATACTCGTAATGTCCTTGATAGACATCTATGCCATCATAACTGACCATTTCTCCTGTCGGAATCTGTGATTGCCATGTATCAGCCGGCACATTTGTCCGGTTCATATGCCACCAATGCTCTTTCGGGACATCTCCTTTTCCGATTGCAAGATAACTTGTTATGCGGGTTTCTGAATAAAGTGTACCGTAGTGATGGTCTGTTAGAGAATCTGTTTCCACATCGTATCCACCATAAAAAAGGCCATGGGATTCATCATAGAGTGAACTGTAATCCATACTCTCAACAAGAGGAGAGGTGCGGTCAGATAAGCCTTCAAAATACGAGCCGGTTACAATCAAACTTGCAGTCAGCCAGCCGTTATCCACCATTGATATAAATTGGCCCCAGTCAGTCATCAGTTCTCTGTCTTCAATGTAATACCAATTGTAATATAAACCATTCCAGGTTTTCATTTCTTCCAGAGACTCAATTGTCGCAAGAATGCGCTCTTGTCCTTCGTCAGCTTCTATAATATCCATCTCTACAGCTGATATAACACTAAGTATGTACATGGCAATATTTGTAGGTGAAGTATGCCCAGCTATACGCGAGGAGCCGTTCAAGTCCACTCGGTCAGACGTCAGCCCAGTCTCTGCATGGGTGAAGTCATCAAAAAATCGGAAGGTATCTTCAGCTACGGTCATCAATTCTTCTTCCTCAGCCGAATTCTGACAGGCACTCAAAGTGAATAATGCTATTAAAGCAACTAGTAATTTCAAAATTTAGTCCTCCTATGTAAAAAAATTTTAATACGTTTGTCGAAACGTTTCAATAACTAATATTATAGCGTATTACTACTTGGAATAAAAGCGCTTTTATAATATACTTTTAACTGATTATGTTTTTAGATAAGGGAACGATAGTTTAGACACACATATATCGCTCACTCATTTATCAAAATGAAAAACACTTAAAGTATAATCGTAATGAGATGAATCTGTGTGAAACATACATAAATCAGGAGGCAAAGAAGATGAGACTTGAAAAAGTGAACGAACAGAACTGGCGTAAAGTCGTCAATCTGGAAGTCAAAGAATCTCAGCACAGCTACATCGAATCAAATGCCCAGTCTTTGCTGGAAGCGGCTTACGATACGTCGCTGGTCTGGTACCCGTTTGCGGTCGTCCACGATAGTGAGATCATCGGTTTTACAATGATTGGCAACTACAATCCGGAAGAAAAATGGATTTGGCTGGACCGCATCATGCTTGGCAAAGAAGCCCAGGGGAGAGGTCTGGGAACCGACTTGCTCAACGAAATAGTGACCACGATTACTGAAAATTGGGATGTCTGTGAGATTGTCTTGAGTGTGACTACGGATAACGAATCGGCCATTGGCTTTTATGAACGCTTCGGCTTCGAATGGCTCGACAAAACGGATCCGGCTAACGGCGAAAAACTGATGCGCCTGAGAATGGATACGATATAAAAAATAGCAAGCGGCGGGAGATGACTTGGAATGGATAATCATCTCTCGCTGCTTTTTTGTGTACTGAACAACGATTAACGACCAGTTAATCATCCTTCGCGGCTCTTTAAAATAATGAACAATGATTATCCCGAGATAATCATTGTTTACATTTCAAAAGGACACTGAAGTACGATTAAGTGCCCGATAATCATACTTCAGCATAAATATTACTCACAAAGTATGATTATTGTTTTTTATTTTCGTCAATTTTAGACTTTTTCGGCAATATATATAGTAAGACCGATTAAGGGAGTGATTTTTATCATCTTAAAACACAGAATGGAGTCCAAACAGCTGAAAATATTGGCTGAACTGCAACGAAGGCAGGGCTTAAACAAAGAGGATAGTGACTATTTAGAGCAGTTACTTAAGGGATTCGAAGGAGAGAAGATATTTGATGAAAAACTTGAATCGTTAAATACTGAGTATTTGATTTTGCAGGACCTGCAACTCGAAGTAAATCGACAGACTTTCCAGATAGACACACTTGTCCTGTCGGAATCTAAAATAGTCGTTTATGAAGTGAAAAATTACCAAGGGGAATATGTCTATAGTGATAAGGAATTAATCCATTTTCCTCGTGGAAATGTGATCCTCAACCCACTCACTCAACTAAACAGATCAGTAACTCTGCTTAAAATCCTTTTACAGAAACTCAATATAAAAAGTGAAGTGAGCGGGAAAGTCGTGTTCGTCAATCCATCTTTTGTCTTATACAACTCGCCACCATCCAAAGAAATTCTTTTGCCACAACAGATTGAAAAGCATATCAGACGATTGAACAGCCACTCAATATCCATTGGTTCAGCCTCAAACAAGCTAGCTGATAAATTACTCGAAATGCATAAAGTCGATGAGCGCTTTATCAAAGTGCCAGCTTATTCATTCGAAGGGTTAATAAAACAAGTAAACTGCCTGGAGTGCCGCTCTGAAATGGTTAGACAAAGTCTAAGGAAATCTGTTTGCTCAAAATGTGACTTTGGTGCACGAAACGAATGGCTTATTCAAAATGAAGTTGAAGTTTTTGTCTTGCTTTTTCCAGAAAAGAAGGTAACCACTACACATATACATGACTGGTGCGGAAGATTTTTCTCAGCTCAAAGTATATATAAAGTGTTAAGCAGAAAGTATGTGCAGGTAGGAAGCAAAAAAGGGAACTTCTACGTAATAGATCAGTAACCTTAAGTAAATATAAGCGGCGAAAGATGATTACAAGTAGATAATCATCTTTCGCCGCTTGTTTGTGTTCNTTGTTTACATTTCAAAAGGACACTGAAGTACGATTAAACGCACGATAATCATACTTCAGCCTCCCAAATCCAATTAAAGAATGATAAAAGGAAAAACTCACTTGAGAGTCAAGTGAGTTTCATCATCATAAAGACTATTCAGTTTATGCCCAGGCACCTTTACGGAAAACAGGGACGCGGGTTCCGTCTTCACGGATTCCGTCGATATCCATTTCATTTGAGCCAATCATGAAGTCAACGTGGACATCAGAACGGTTCAAGCCGGCTTCTTTCAGCTCGTCTTCAGACATTTCCGTTCCGCCTTCTAAGTTAAAGGCATAAGCTG
The DNA here is from genome assembly GCF_054784355.1 of Alkalibacterium psychrotolerans. Classification (NCBI taxonomy): domain Bacteria; kingdom Bacillati; phylum Bacillota; class Bacilli; order Lactobacillales; family Carnobacteriaceae; genus Alkalibacterium; species Alkalibacterium psychrotolerans. Next base: position 18,538 of record NZ_BAAGPH010000032.1, read on the forward strand.
ATCCTAAAGCCAGGTGGTTTGATGCATTCTCATCGAACAGCGTATTGAAGAATGTCAGACCTGACTGAGAAATAGGTGACGCATCAGGAACTAAAGCAACTTCACCTAAACGGGCAGCTCCTTCATCTGTTTCAATCAATTTCTTCAAAACGTCTTCACCTTGCTCGGCAGTTACTTTTTCAACTTTACCGTCTTTGAAGTGGAATTCCATGCCTTCAATAACAGTACCGGCATAGCTTAATGGTTTAGTAGAAACAACTACGCCGTCCACACGGTTAGCGTCGGGAGCTGAGAACACTTCTTCTGTCGGCATGTTTGCCATGAAGCGCTCGCCACGGACGTTCAAGCTGCCCGCACCTTCCCAACGGTGACCTTTCGGTAGGCCAACTGTCAAGTCAGTTCCTGGAGCAGTGTAGTGAAGGGCTACAAACTGTTCTTTATTCAGTTCGTCTGCTTTAGACTCAAGCGTCTTGTCTTTTTCAGTCCATGTCGCAACGGGGTTTTCATCATACAGGTGAATCGCTTTGAAGATGGCATCCCATAAAGCGTCAACTTGTTCTTCAGTCGTTTCCAGTTCAGGGAAGACTTTAGCTGCCCATTTTTCACCGGCTGCCGCTGCAACAACCCAGCTGACTTTATTTGACTGAGTCGCTTTACGCATGGCTGAAAACGCACGGCCGTTAGCTTTTTGAGCAGCCGCAATCTTATCGCTGTCCAGTCCTTTTAGTGAGTCTGGATCAGATGATCGCAGGCTGATACGGCTGGCACCTTTTTCAATATGGTCTAGAGATTCGTCAACTTTGTACTGAGGCACATTAGCTACAACTTCTTTAGGCGCATAGGTGAAAGTAGAACGGGTGATTAAATCATCGGTCCATTTCACGATGACTTCTTTAGCTCCTTTTTTATAAGCCGCTTCAGTCACAAGGCGAGCCAGGGGAGCCTGATCTACGTCGACGCTTAAGACAACGGTGTGGCCTTCAGAAACGTTTACACCAGTATTGACGATTAAGTCAGCGTATTTTTTTAAATGGTCTTCGAAATTTGGTAAAGTCATTAAAAATTCCTCCTAATAGTTAATCTCACTCTTATCATTTTAACATAAATGACGTTGTGTCACAATCTACGAAAAAAAGTTACATTATTAATGTTTTTGTACAATATGAATTAGTTTGCCTTGTGAACTAATTCATATGATAATAAGCTTACAATTGATGGAACCGTGTCGTAAATATGTATTTTGTCAAGGTAAACTTTTTTTGACTAGTTTATTATGTTATACTAGTTAAGGAAATCAGCTTGGCAAGGTTGAAAAAAATCGAGAGAGTAAGGAGTGGGAGTCTCGTGCCTAGAAAAAGAAGAATCTTACGGCATCATATACTAGATGCGGCTGTTAATCTCATGAGTGAAGAAGGCTTCGAACGGTTCACTGCGAGAAGAATTGCGGAGCAGCTTAATGCGTCAACGCAGCCAATATATAAAGAGTTCAAGAATATGGATGACTTGAAAATTCATCTGACAACACATATAGAGGAATTTTTGAAAGAGAATATATTTTACGATGGCGATACTCCACTGGATGTGAGAGAAGTATGCACAAATTACATACTATTCGCAAAAAATGAAGGAACCTTGTTTGCTTCACTATTTATGGGAAGAGAATTATGTGCAACAACGCTACACGAATTTATTTATGAGTCACTGATTGAAGCGCTGAATCAGAATGAATTTGCAGAGAAACAGAGCAGGAAAGACAAAGAAGAGCTGCTGGATATTGTCTGGCCGGCTGTTCACGGATACGCTATCCTAACTGCTCAAGGGAAATACGAGAAATCAAGCGAAACTCTGAAAAGAAAAATCAATCATATACTGGATCATTCATATAAAGTCTGGCAAATAGAACTGACAGCATAAAAAAACCGTTACTCAAAAGGGAACATCCTGGAGTAACGGTTTTTTGCTGGCGTAAATTTAAAACTCAATAGTGTCCGGATTCGCTGCACTGCCCGCGCGTCCTTTTAGACCGTCGATTAGAGCCATGTCATACGCTTCAATTTCAAAATCAAAGACATCCACATTTTCCCATACACGTTCTTTCGTGACAGTTTTCGGCAGTGGCAGATAGCCGTGCTGCAGACTCCACTTCAGTACCAGCTGAGCAATGGTCTTGTCATATTTTTCAGCCAATTCTTTCAGTTCATCGATATCAAATATTTTACCAGTGCCAAGCGGACTGTAGGCTTCTGATAGGATGTTATGCTTCTTGTTGTATTCAACAACGTCTGGTTGCATTTCGCTCGGGTTCAGTAAAATTTGATTGACCGCCGGCTTGATCTTCGCCGTTTCCATCAGCGGCTCCAGGTGACGGGGGTGGAAATTCGATACACCAATTGATTTAATTTTGCCTGCTTCAACAGCTTCTTCCATAGCTTTCCAGCTGCCCGCATTATCCTCTTTCCAGTTTTCCCGTGAATAAATGGGGTTAGGCCAGTGGATCAGCAGCAGGTCAATATAGCCACAGTCCAGTTCGCTCAAAGAATCCTCAATGGCCTGTTTCGTTTTATCGTAGCCATGCTTTTTATTATGCAGCTTGGTGGTGACAAAGATATCTTCTCTTGGCACACCGCTTTCTTTAAGAGCCTCTCCAACAGCTGCTTCATTTTTATAAGCTGCTGCCGTATCAATATGACGGTAGCCAGCTTCCAGAGCCCAAAGAACTGATTGTTTCGCTTCCTCGTCTGAAGCCTGCCAGGTTCCAAATCCGATAACCGGTATCGTCAACCCGTTATTCATCGTATACGTATCCGTTAATGCCATGCTTATTCCAACTTTCCTTTTAGTGGTCTTCTATTAAAAAGTATACCGAAAGTGAGAATCGAGTGCCAATGAAATCGCTTTTCTCTACATATAAAAACTAACAGCCTAGTTGAAAGCGGCAGATGTCTACCGAAATCACTAAACTGTCAGAAAGGTTATTATTTTGAGTTGTATGAAGCAAGCAGTTCTTCAGCGAACTTAATCAAATTGTCTCTGTCTTCATCTTCGGGATTCAGATTTACTTTAACGCTCTCAGCGCCTTTAATGGCACCAGTCTTCGCGAACATCTCGTCGAAATCATCAACGGATTTGCAGTATTTTTCGTAAAATGTGTCTCCGGAACCGAATGCTCCGTAGATTTTTCCAGTCAGATCAACGTCTTCCAGTTCTTCATAGAAATCAACAATTTCATCTGGCAAATCAGCATCCGTTCCATAAGTGTATGTACCAACTAGTAAAATATCATAGTCGGCAAAATCTTCAGGATCGGCAAAAACGCTCTCCACTACTTCAACTTCTGCTCCCAGCTCGGTAAATGCCTCTTCGACGATCTCCGCACATTCTTCTGTGTTCCCAGTCAGGCTTGCATAGACAATCATAACTTTAGGCATGACCTTCGTCCTTTCTGTCTTCATTGTGTGACAAAACTATTTATGAAGCATACCATTAATTCGAGGTTTTTTCAATGTTGAATCATTTCACAAATGTTATCCTTCGCTAAATTTATCGCCACCTTTTATACGGGGCGTTAGTGAGAAAACCCCTGGTTTCAACCAGGGGATGAATCACGTCTCGAACGCCCGCTATTGTATTCTTTTAGCTGGTCCTGAACGTATTGCAGCACAACTTCTTTGGAGACGTCGCCT
>NZ_BAAGPH010000033.1:0-24221 GCF_054784355.1 Alkalibacterium psychrotolerans
CCTGGAGTACGTGTCTTAGTCGACAACCTAATTGTACCATATGGGGGGGTTCCTTTTTTCTATGTTTTAAAAAAGTTGATTTATCAGGTGTTAAACACGACAAATAATTATGAAATTGGCTCAATTATATAAGAAACAAATTGGATAAAACAATGTACAATAACAATTGTTTTATCCAGGATATTATATGTAAAAAGCACACGCCTTACTATAGCAGGTAAATGACCTACTATAGAGACATGTGCTAGTTTTATTTAAGTTAAGATATTTGATCTTCAGGATAATAAGACATAGAAGAGAATTTATTGAATTCCTTAATGAACAGCAGCTTGGCGGTTCCCCTTGCTCCTGATCGGTTTTTTTCCAGGATAACTTCAACGACGTTTTCATCCTGAACTTCTTCTTCACCCTCTTCATCTTCATTACGATAGTAATCTTCTCTATACAGAAACGCAACGATATCGGCATCCTGCTCAATCGAACCGGATTCTCTCAAGTCACTCAGGATTGGACGCTTATCCTGTCTCTGTTCCACACTACGGGATAACTGAGACAAGGCAATAACTGGGACAGACAATTCTTTGGCCAATTTTTTCAACTGACGGGAAATCTCCGATACTTCCTGCTGACGACTTTCCTTCCCTGATCCTTCAATCAGCTGCAGGTAGTCAATAACAATCAGCCCAATATCTCCTTTTTCCTGTTTGAGTCGACGACACTTGGCACGTATTTCGGCTGTACGAATACCCGGTGTATCATCAATATAGATGTTTGCTTTTGATAGACTGCCCATAGCAACAAAGAGTTTTTCAAATTCTTCCTCTGTCAGCTGACCGGTACGCAGGTTACTGGCATTAATGGTGCCTTCTGCACACAGCATACGGTTAACCAGCTGCTCGGCTCCCATCTCTAAGCTGAAGATTGCAACATTTTCATTGGTTTTCGTACCAATGTTCTGAGCAACATTTAATGCGAACGCTGTTTTCCCTACACCGGGACGGGCAGCCAGAATAATCAGCTCGTCCTCATGCAGGCCGGCAGTCATTTGATCCAGCATTTTGTAGCCTGTCGACAGCCCCGTAATGTCATCATCATTCTGGAACAGTTCATCGATATTATTGATTGTCTCTCTTAAAACCGATTCAATCGATACAAAGCCGCTGCGGCTTCTTTTCTCGGACACTTCAAGAATTTTACGCTCTGCTTCATCCAGCAGGTTCGGAACATTGTCCGCTTCCTGAAAGCCTTTTGAAGCAATATCTGTAGCCGTCTGAATCAGCTTTCTTAAGATAGAGCGTTCTTCCACTATCTTCGAATAGTATTCCACGTTTGCGGAGGTCGGTACGGCTCCTGCCAGTTCAGCCAGATACGGGGTGCCTCCTACGTCATCTATTAATTTTTTGGCTTCCAGACTGTTGGCAATCGTAACGACGTCGATTGCTTCGTTCCGTTCATTCAATTCCACCATAACCTGGAAGATAAGCTGGTGAGCCCGACGATAGAAATCGTCAGCTTCAATAAATTCCATTGCTGATATCAGTGCTTCAGGGTTCAGTAAAATTGAACCTAGAACGGACTGTTCAGCTTCTATATTCTGTGGAGGTAAGCGATCCCCTGACATTTCCATTAGTCGTGTGACTCCTTTACTGTATATAAACTGTTCCTATATTTTACATCATCTAAAGGCAAAAGTATATAAGGGAACAGACGTTTAATTATGTTTCACGTGAAACATTTTAAAGGAGATAACTCCCGTGAGCCATCTCCTTCATTATTCATATTAAGCTTAAATTAATCGCGTGCCAGTACGCGAACTGTGACATCAGCTGTTACTTCTTTATGAAGTTTAATGTCAACAGACTGTGTTCCAACTGAACGCATAGGCAGCGCCTGGTTAATCTTACGTTTGTCTACTTTGATTCCCAACTGCTTCTGAATCTCTTTGGCAATCTGTTTAGTTGTTACTGAACCGAACAGTCGGCCATCTTCAGCAGCTTTTTCTTTAATTTCAATTGGATTTTCTTCAAGCAGTTCTTTCTGCTTGCGTGCTTCTTCAAGAATTTCCGCTTCTTCACGCTGCTCTGCCTTTTTCTTCATGTTCAGTTCTTTTTTGGCAGATGACGTTGCTTCTTTGGCCAACCCTTTTTTGATCAGGTAATTGTTGGCATACCCATCGGAAACATTTTTCGTTTCCCCTTTTTTACCGGTACCTTTTACATCTTTTAATAGAATAACTTCCATCGTAGCATTCTCCTTCTCTCATTAATGGTTTAATCGAGTTGAGCAGATATTACTTCTTTTAATTCTTCTATTACTTCCTGTACAGATTTACCGTCAATCTGAGTCGCTGCATTGGACAAGTGTCCACCGCCACCCATCTTTTCCATGATAATCTGAACATTTATTTTACCTAAGCTTCGCGCACTGATTCCAACCATATCTTCCGAGCGTCTGGTCACAACAAATGCCGCTTCGACCCCGGACATGCTCAGCATCGTATCAGCTGTCTGAGCTGATGTGACTGACTGGTATATTGTTTCGTCATCACCATGGGCAATGGCGACACCTTCCAAGAGGAAATCAAGACTTTCAATTAAGCGACTGCGCTGAAGATAATTTTCAGGATCTTCTTTCAACAGACGTTGAATCATGGTGGAGTTCGCTCCCACAGACTGCAGATAACTTGCCGCATCAAAGGTTCGTGACCCTGTTCGCAGACTGAAGTTATTAGTATCCACGACTATCCCGCCAAGCATTGCAGTGGCTTCGATTCGGTTAATCGGATCACCATCTGTAGACACATATTCAAACAGTTCAGTAATCAACTCGGCTGTTGAAGACGCATACGGCTCGATATAGACGAGCATCGGATTCTCTGTAAACTCCTCGCCTCTTCGATGGTGGTCGATTACGATATTTTTCTTGGTCTTCTTGAGTAAGTTTGGTGCAATGGATAATACCGGCTTGTGATGATCCACAAGAATCACGATATCGTTCTTACTGATTTTTCTTTCAGCTTCTGCAGGGGAAATTATATTCTTATGCACTTGCTCATGCTTTTCAAGTTCTTCCATAAGCTTCGTCACATCATGACTTAAGTCGTCATTGTCAATAACGACATAGACTGTTTTCTTAAGCATCATGGCGATACGGGCTATTCCCAATGAAGAACCAATCGCATCCAAGTCGGGATTTTTGTGTCCCATGACAAAGATTTGGTCACTGTCTTTCATCAGCTTCTGCATAGCTTGACTAATCATGCGTGAACGGACACGGGTACGTTTTTCCATAGGATTCGTTTTGCCGCCATAGTAACGCGGTTCTTCATTGACTTCTTTGACAATGGCTTGGTCGCCACCGCGTCCTAAGGCAAGGTCCAGATTGTTCTGAGCCAGATCAGCCAGCTTGTCGAAAGTATCTTCTCCATAAGCCAAGCCAATACTGATAGTCAGAGGCAAATTACGTTTCGATGTCCGCTCTCTGATATTATCAATAATATTGAACTTCTCTTTTTCCAGACGCTTCAGTTCTTTTCTATTTAAAAGAATAAAGTAGCGATCGTCGGATACACGCTTGTAGAAAATACCATGCTGTCTTCCCCAGTTTGAGAAATAAGTTGTCAGCATGCTGTCGAAACCTGACACCCCCCGGTCATCGAGTCCTTGAGTAATTTCATCATAATTATCCAGGAACAGCCAGCCAACTACCGGACGTGCTTCTTCGTATTCTTCTTTAATGGTGGCATAATCGGTTATGTCCATTAAATAGATAGCAGCTATATCTTTCTGTATAGTCACCTGATAGACACTGTCATTCCACTCAATCAGACTATTATTCTTGTCTTCGGAATGGTACAGATCATCGAGCTCTTGATGGATATCTTTTAGTGGTTCACCTAAAACATTGTCCTCTTTTGCCAACTGGGTCTGCATATAAGGGTTCAGCCATTCTATCTGTCCGTCTTGATCCAGCAACAGAATTCCCATAGGCATTTTGATTAACGCTTCCTTTTCCCCTCTCTTAATCTTATAAGAAAGGTTTAGGATATACTCGTTCATTTCATTAAAAAATTCAGAACCGAGTTTCCATATAAGGACCAGTGTCAGGAAAAACAACAGGAACATGAGTCCCCCAAGCCACAGGTAAGCTATGAAGCTTAGCAGCGTCATAATCAGCTGAATGGATAATGCGATTATCAGCAGTAAACGTAAAGAGGGATGATTCATAAATTTCGGAAGATTACCTTCCTTCATTTTATTTTTCATAAGTTCTCCTTTAGCGCACTCTTTATTTCCCTTATTTTATCATTATTTAAATTCTGATTCTATAAGAGATATGGTATACGCGCAAAGTGTTTCACGTGGAACACTCTTTTAAAAACAGAAAAAGCTGCAACAGTTGATTTGACTGCCACAGCTCAATAGTTTAATTTTTATTCTTCAGTAACAAATGGCAACAAGCCCATAATACGAGCACGTTTAATTGCTTTTGTTAATTTACGTTGGTTTTTTGCGTACGTTCCAGTTACACGACGAGGTAAAATTTTACCTCTTTCTGAAATGAAACGTTTTAACAAATCAACATCTTTATAATCGATATATTCGATATGATTTGCTGCGAAGAAATCTACCTTACGGCGCTTCTTTCCGCCTCTGCGTCCAGCCATGTTTTCATCCTCCTTTTATCTTGAATCAAAATGGTAAATCGTCATCTGAGATATCGATAGAGTCATCATTCGAATTGCTCTGGAATGGATCCTCATCAAAATTCGCATAATTGCTTTGATTATTTTTCGGAGCTTGATTGGATTTTTGAGAGTAGCCTGAGTTATTTGAGTTATTAGAATAATTTGAGTTGTTCGAACTATTCGAATAGCCTCCACCAGTATTTGAGCCATCATTCTGTGCACGTTTTTCAGTAACAGATTTCGGTTCAAGCATCTGGAAGTTTTCACAGACGACTTCAGTAATATATACTTTTCTACCTTCGTTGTTGGTATAGTTTCGTGTCTGCATTCTACCGGTTACTCCAACTAATGATCCCTTACGAGTAAAATTGGAAATAATTTCAGCTGTTTTTCTCCATGCCACACAATTTATAAAGTCAGTTTCTCTCTCACCTTGTGCATTGGTGTATGGACGTTCAACCGCTACGGTAAATGATGCCACAGCAATACCGCTACCTGTGTAACGAAGTTCGGCATCTTTAGTTAATCTGCCTACGAGTACGACATTGTTTATCAATCAAGGATCTCCTTTCTTCAAAAGGCAATTTAGAATTGTTTCACGTGAAACATTAGTCTTCTAGACGAACGATCATATGACGTAAAATGTCGTCATTAATTCGAGCTAGGCGTTCAAATTCATTGATTGCCGTTGCAGTATTAGTCTCTAGGTTTACCAGGCGATAAGTTCCTTCGCGGTATCCTTTGATTTCATATGCAAAACGACGTTTCGCCCAGTCTTTTGATTCAGTTACTTCAGCACCGTTATCTTTAAGGATGTTTTCGAAACGCTCAGTTAGAGCTTTCTTTCCATCTTCATCAAGATCAGGACGGATGATATACAATAATTCGTATTTAGCTGTCTGACTCATCTTTGACTGTCACCTCCTTGTGGTCTTTGGCCCCTTCTTTTGAAAGAGCAAGGAGAGTATTCATTTAAGAGTACTCACTCCGAAATATTATAGCACAGGTGCAACAGTTTAGCAAGTTTATCTTGAAAATCAGGGGATTTTATTTCTCATGATACTGTAAGAAGACTTTTAAGCCGTTTTAATATAAGTTTGTGAATATTTTAGTAAACTTACTTAGAATTAGTTAACCACTTAAAAACAGGAGGATTTTCAATTGATTACATTTATGTTAGGTATTTTAACCTTATTGTCAGGGTACTTTTTCTACAGTCGCTTTATTGAGAAGAACTTTGGAATTGAACACAAGCGTCCGACTCCAGCTTTTGAACTCGCAGACGGAAACGATTTTGTGATTTTAGGCACAAAAAAGAACGCACTCATTCAATTATTGAATATTGCAGGAACTGGCCCGATTTTTGGCCCAATCATGGGAGCTTTATATGGACCCGTCGCCTTCATCTGGATTATTTTCGGGAATATCTTTGCCGGAGCGGTTCACGATTTCATGCTGGGTATGATTTCTCTGCGTAACGAAGGTGCGCATCTGCCTGAACTTGCCGGCCGTTATCTTGGCACCATTATGAAACATGTCGTTAATGCCTTCGCAGCTCTTCTTTTGCTGCTTGTGGGAACGGTATTTGTCACTTCTCCGGCTAATTTGCTGGCCAACTTGACGCCTGGATGGCTGGGAGCCGGGATACTCACATTGGGTATTTTTGGCTACTATATCTTATCCACCCTGTTGCCTATTGATAAACTGATCGGAAAAATTTATCCTTACTTCGGTGCTTTACTGATATTCAGCACTTTTGCAATATTCTTCTCCATGATTATGAGAGGAGAAGCTATCCCTAACTTGACCCTGGATACTGTCAGAAACATGCACCCGAGTGGTGTCAGTTTATTCCCTGGAATCTTCTTTACGATTTCCTGCGGTGCCATGTCGGGCTTTCATGCCACTCAGACACCAATCATCTCCCGAACATTGGACAGTGAATCTGATGCACGCTTCGTGTTCTACGGAATGATGACACTTGAAGGCATCATCGCTATGATCTGGGCAGCTGCCGCCATGGCTCTATATGATGCGCCAGCTTTAAGCAGTGTCATTGCAGAAGGAACTGCGGCCTTGGCTGTTGAACAGGTTGCGCGTCATTACCTGGGAGCCGTTGGAGGAACCCTTGCTATTTTAGGCGTTATTGTTCTGCCTATAACTTCCGGAGACACAGCTTTCAGAAGTCTGCGCATGATTATTGCCGATTACTTGAACATCAGTCAGAAACAGATTGCGAAACGTCTGATGATTACTGTTCCTATATTCCTGATATCCATTCTATTAACCTTTATGGACTTTAATATTCTGTGGCGTTACTTCAACTGGGCTAACCAGGCTACCGCAGCCATTGCCTTATTGGTATCCACGCGTTACCTTTTTCTAAAAGGCAAAAATTATATGGTTACCCTGGCTCCGGCTTCCTTTATGCTCTATGCCGTGACTGTCTACATTCTGAATGAGCAGATTGGCTTTAACTTAAGCTATGGTGTGTCACTCGCCGTAGGTCTTCTGATTACTCTACTACTTTTAGGCATTTTCTGGCAGTCAGGTATCCGCCAGAAAGATCAGCTGGGTAGTCGTCATGTGTTACTCAATGACCATCTTCCTATTCATGAATTACGCGCGATAAGAGAAAACGCATAACAGTAAAGGCATCTCCCATTATGACTGGGTGATGCCTTTTTTCTGATATTGAACGTCTTTCAAATACATCATATTGTTCAACTAAAGTAGTCCATACGCGACTGCAGTCGCGTGTGTTCCTTCTTGAAGAAGCTTTTTTCATTGAGTAATAAAGCAGATTAGATAGGAAACTTGACCCTTTGAAAGATGACTCGAGACTTTGCGTTTACTAGTTACTACTGTCCACCCTAAATTGAGTGAGTTGTAGCAATAATCGGACTTTTGATACAAGTGAGCGTTTTGCTCTAGTTGAGCTGTCATCAGAAAGGTTATCTGGATACAGCTCATAAAATTCGAATTAAGTCAGTTGTATCCAGAAGCAGCTGCAAGATACTACTCAACAAATTTTGGAAGAATGAGTTGTATTTAGAAAGCCATTCTAGACACAACTCAACTATTAGGAATAAGCGGGTTGTATCAAAAGTCACTTAATCTATACAGCTCACTTAAACAAATTTAACGAGTCCTACCTAATATCTTCCTCGTTTAATTGAACCTAAAAAAATCCCCCTTGACCAGTCCGGCAGACTGATTAAGGGGGATTTTCATTTTACTATGCGTTGTCTTCGTCGTTTTCGGATGGAGCGGGTTCAGCTGTTTCAGCCTGTTCAGCCGAGTCAGTCGCACCTTCGACAGCAGTGTCACTGTCTTCTTCATCCTCATCTTCTACCGTTACTTTTGCCAGTGTTGAGACAAAATTGCCTTCTTCCAGTCTCATCAGTCTGACACCTTGTGTGGCTCGGCCAGTCTGAGAGATGTTTTCAGCGTGGAATCGGATAATGACACCGCTAGTAGTAATCAGCATGATGTCTTCATCACCTGTGACTGTCTTCAGACCGATAAGCGGTCCGTTCTTGTCGGTTATATTCGCTGTCTTGACTCCTTTTCCTCCGCGTCCGCGAATCGCGTATTCGGAAGCAGCGGTTCGTTTGCCGTAGCCTTTTTCAGTAATAACGAGTACTTCAGATTCCGGATGCAGTCTGTCCGTTCCGACGACGTAATCATCGTCTCTTAAACGGATACCTCTGACACCAGAAGCTGAACGGCCCATGCTTCGGACCTCATCTTCGTGGAAGCTGACGGCATAGCCTTGACGGGTACCGATGATGATATGGTCTGAACCACTTGTCACAGAAACATTGATCAGCTCATCGTCTTCTTTCAGGACGATGGCACGCAGGCCGCTGGTACGGATATTTTCAAACTCTTCAAAGGCGGTACGCTTGACGGTTCCCATGCGGGTTGTGAAGAACAGTTGGTCACCTTTCTCGCTTTCGCCTCGGGTATTGATGATGGCCTGGATGCTCTCATCGTTGTTGATGCCCAGGAAGTTGATGGCCGGGATCCCTTTAGCTGTACGGCCGTATTCCGGAATCTCGTAGCCTTTTGCCTTATAAACTTTACCGGTATTGGTAAAGAACAGCAGTAAGTCGTGGGTGGAACAGGTTAAGAGTGTTTCCACAAAGTCATCGGTATTTGTACCCATTCCTTTCACGCCGCGTCCACCACGGTTCTGTGCCTTGAATTCAGAAATAGGCATGCGCTTCATGTAGCCGTTGTGAGACAGCGTAATCGCAATTTCCTCTTCTTCAATCAGGTCTTCGTCTTCTAGACTCAGTGATTCACCGACTAAGAGTTCTGTACGGCGGTCGTCCCCGTGCTTGTCTGCAATTTCTTGGAGCTCTTCATTGATGATTTCGTTCACTCGCTCAGGACGCGCTAAAATGTCTTCTAAGTCATTTATCAGCTGAAGCAGGTCTTGGTATTCACTTTCGATTTTCTCGCGCTCAAGGCCTGTTAAACGCACCATACGCATATCCAGGATAGCCTGGGCCTGCCTGTCGCTTAAACCGAAGTTTTCTATCAAGGCCTGTTTCGCTGCATCGCCAGTCTGAGACCCTCTAATAATGGCAATAATTTCATCGATGTGATCCAGCGCAATACGCAGACCTTCCAGAATGTGCGCTCTCGCTTCTGCCTTGCGCTTGTCGTATTCTGTTCGTCTTCTGATGACAATTCGCTGGTGTTTCAAGTATTCGCTGATAATTTCTTTAATGCCCAGTGTTTTCGGTATGCCGTTGACAATCGCCAGCATATTGAAGCCGAAAGATGTCTGAAGCGGGGTCATTTTGTACAAGTTGTTCAGTACAATGCTTGCGGAAACGTCCCGTCTGACATCAATGACGACACGCATGCCGTCTCTGTCGGACTCGTCATTCAAGTCGGTAATGCCTTCGATACGCTTGTCTCTAGCCAGGTCGGCAATTCTTTCTACCAGACGGGCTTTGTTGACCAGGTAAGGAATTTCATCCACGATAATACGTTCTTTACCGTTCGGCTGCACTTCAATTCGGACTTTCGCGCGGACTTTGATGGACCCGCGACCCGTTTCATAAGCTTTTCGGATACCTGATTTACCAAGAATCATCGCCCCTGTCGGGAAATCCGGTCCCGGCAGGACGTCCATCAGTTCAGCCACTGTCGCATCTTCGTTCTCCATCATAATGCGGCAGGCAGCGATTACTTCTCTTAAGTTATGCGGCGGGATGTTTGTGGCCATCCCAACAGCAATTCCTGATGCCCCATTGACCAGCAGATTCGGGAAACGTGCCGGCAGCACATTCGGTTCTCTTTCAGATCCATCGTAGTTATCATGGTAATCAATCGTATCTTTATTAATGTCGCGGAGCATTTCCAGAGCCATCTTGCTCATTCGGGCTTCCGTGTAACGCATCGCCGCAGCACTGTCTCCGTCAATTGAACCAAAGTTTCCGTGTCCGTCAATCAGTGGATTACGGTAACTGAAGTCCTGAGACATTCGCACCATGGATTCATAGATGGCCGAGTCGCCGTGCGGGTGGTACTTACCCATAACGTCTCCGACGATACGGGCCGATTTCTTGTAGGCTTTGTCCGGAGTCATTCCCAGTTCATTCATGCCGTACAAAATACGGCGGTGAACAGGTTTCAGTCCGTCGCGGACGTCCGGTAACGCACGGGAAACGATAACGCTCATCGCATAATCCAGGAATGAATTTCTCATTTCATTTGATAAATTAATCTGTTCCAGTCGAGCTTCTCTTTCTTCAGCCAAGTCTTTTGTCCTCCTTAAACTCTCTTACCCATTGAACATGCATTGATTTAAATATCGATATTGGTGACGTACTGGGCGTTTTCTTCAATGAACACTCGTCTTGGTTCAACTTTTTCACCCATAAGCATATCGAATACCAAGTCGGCATCAATTGCATCTTCGACCGTTACCTGAAGTAAACGGCGATTTTCAGGATTCATAGTGGTCTCCCACAACTGCTCCGCATCCATCTCTCCTAGACCTTTGTAACGCTGAATTGACGGCTTAGGCGATGCTGGAATTTCTTTTAGATACTCTTCCAGCTGCTTTTCAGTATCCAGGTATACTTCTTTTTTGCCCTGTTTAACCTGATACAGTGGCGGTTGAGCGATATACACGAAGCCGGCTTCTACAACTGGACGCATATAGCGGTAAATTAGTGTCAGAAGCAGTGTTCGGATATGCGCTCCATCCACATCCGCATCAGTCATAATAATCAGTTTGTGGTAGCGGGCCTTGTCGACTTCAAATTCTTCACCGAAACCTGTTCCCATGGCTGTAAACAGCGACCGAATTTCTTCGTTTGCCAGAATACGGTCAATCGACGCTTTTTCGACGTTCAGTATTTTACCGCGAATCGGCAGAATTGCCTGAAACAGACGGGAGCGCCCTTGCTTAGCTGATCCACCGGCTGAGTCTCCCTCAACGATGAAAATTTCAGACTGTTTCGGATCTTTTGATGAACAGTCGGCCAGTTTACCGGGCAGGTTGCTGATTTCCAGACCATTTTTCTTACGGGTCACTTCACGGGCACGCTTTGCAGCCAGACGCGCTTTTGCGGCCAGAAGTCCCTTATCAATGATTCGCTTGCTTATTTTCGGATTTTCCATCAGGAAGCGGTCAAAATGTTCACTGAACAGACGATCCGTAATGGTTCTCACTTCGGAATTACCTAATTTTGTCTTTGTCTGTCCTTCAAACTGAGGATCCGGGTGCTTGATGCTCAAGACAACGGTCAGTCCTTCTCGCACATCTTCCCCGCTGACATTGTCATCATTTTCCTTAATTAATTTATTTCGGCGACCATAATCGTTAACAATTCGTGTCAAAGCTGTCTTAAAGCCTGACTCGTGCATACCGCCTTCATAAGTGTGAATATTGTTGGCAAAACTCATGACGTTCATGTGATACCCATCTGTGTGCTGGAGAGCAACTTCTACGGCAATGCCTTCTTGCTCATCTTCCAGGTAAATTGGTTCATCATAGAGAACAGTCTTGCTCTGGTTCAGGTACTCGACGTAACTTTTAATTCCGCCGTCATACTGATACTCCAGACGTACAGGTTCTTCGCCTCGCTGATCTTCAATGGAAATGTGCAAGCCACGGTTCAGAAACGCCAGCTCACGAACACGCGTAGCCAGTTTATTGAAATCATACTCCACTGTTTCCGTAAAGATTTCCTTATCTGCCTTAAAGCGGACTTCTGTTCCACGCTTGTCCGTTTCACCGACTTTTTTGACGTCATACATGACATCTCCGCGTTCATAACGCTGATTGTAAACTTCGCCGTCTTTATGAACATTGACTTCCAGGTATTCAGACAAGGCGTTAACAACGGATGAACCAACCCCGTGGAGCCCACCGGAAACTTTGTATCCGCCGCCGCCGAATTTTCCTCCGGCATGCAGGACAGTAAAGACGGTTTCCACAGCCGGACGGCCTGTTTTAGCCTGAATATCAATCGGAATGCCTCGCCCGTCATCTCTAACTAGAATAATGTTGTCGGGTTCAATGACGACTTCAATTCTCTTCGCATGTCCTGCCATTGCTTCATCAATGGAGTTGTCGACGATTTCCCACACCAGGTGATGCAGACCTTCCACACTGGTTGACCCAATGTACATACCCGGACGCTTACGAACCGCTTCCAATCCTTCCAATACTTGAATATGACTGGCGTTATAGCCTTCTCTCAGTTCTTCCAGTTCTTTTGGTGTTAATTTTTCAATTTCTTCTGGTGTGATTTGTTCCTCTGACACTCTATTCACTCTCCATTTCAATTTGACCACTCTGTACAGTAAAAATGCGCGGATGATGCAGCAGTTCTTTCTTTACACCATCCAGACTCGTTGTCGTTAAAAAGGTCTGCACCTTGTCCTGAATCGATTTCAGCAAATGCGTCTGGCGATCGTCATCCAGTTCGCTTAAAACGTCATCCAAAAGCAAGACAGGATACTCCCCCGTCATCTCGTTCATCAGTTCAATTTCAGCCAGCTTCAGGCTCAAAGCCGTGGTGCGCTGCTGGCCTTGGGAACCGTATGTCTGCACGTTCTTATCATTGACGAAGAAACGCACATCATCCCTATGCGGGCCATACAAAGTTGTTCCCTGTTCCATTTCCCTTTTTTTATGCTTGTCATACTGGTTCAAAAGATCCGTCATCAGCTTGTCTGTATTCTTTTCGTCCGTTACAGCAAAAGATGACGCATATTCCAGCGTCAGAGTCTCTTTTCCCTGTGAGATATCCGAATGAATAGGCTGCGCCCAGTTCTGCAGTCGCTTGACAAAAGAAAAACGCTGCTTCAGGACTTCTGCCCCTTCCGCAGCTAACTGCTCGTTCAATATAGACAGATACGTCTGATCCAGTGTTCTGCTCTTTCTATTCTGTTTCAGGTAGGCATTGCGCTGTTTAAGAATTTTCTGGTATTCCACTAAGTGATAAAGATAAACCGTGCTCATCTGTCCCATTTCCATATCCAGAAACTTGCGTCTGACTGAAGGCGACCCTTTCACGAGCGACAAATCTTCCGGCGCAAAGAGAATCACATTGAAATTCCCGATGTACCGGCTCAATTTCTTCTGTTCAAGATGATTGAGTTTTGCCCGCTTGCCTTTTTTAGTCAGAATAATTTCCATCGGATAGGATCCATTGTTTTTTTCAACCACTCCGGTGACTCTCGCGAAGTCCTGTTCCCAGCCAATCAGCTCTTTGTCGTTGGCTGTCCGGTGGCTGCGTGCCATGGAGAGAACATAGATGCTTTCCATGATATTCGTTTTCCCCTGAGCATTTTCGCCCATAAAGACATTAATATGTCTGGAAAAACTGGCTTCCGCTTCTTCATAGTTGCGGTACCCTTTCAGTTTCAACTGTTTTAAAAACATTACTCCGCTCCGTCTGCAGAGGGTTCAATCGTATAGGTTCCAAACTCTTCAATTTCAATGGTGTCGCCGGGATACAGTTTACGTCCGCGACGGTTTTCAGGTTCGCCATTCACCTCAATGGGATACTCCATCAGGAAAGGTTTTGCCATTCCGCCACTGGAAATGATGTCTGCGTGTTTTAAAAACTGTCCTAGCGTGATAAATGCATCATCAATCTGAATCATTTCTGCCACTCTAATCGGCTCCTTTTAAAAGCAAAGACGTGGACTGAAAGCTTCCACGTTTGCATAAATTCTCTTCTTATATTATACCTCAATTGGAAAAAGAAGACAACTTTATCTGGAAATAAACGGCCTCTGCTCAATTTTCATATAATAAAGACTTTTTTATTTATTTTTAGGGAAATCCGCTTAAAAGCCGTTAAATTTCATTTTTTAGATAATAGGCGGGTATTTTTTTATACAAATCAGAGAAAATGTCCATAAAAAACAGGCTGATTAATTACAAATACGAAATGGAAGAATAAAAGGTTGAATTCAGAGGATCGGTTTCATGGGCTGTTTCGGTTCGACAGCTCTTTAAATGTTAAGATACAACTAAAAGGAATTAGTACATGTCAGAATCGAGGGTTATCCACTGTTGATAAGTCAAATCGGATAGGGGAGGCATGTAAAAAAGAGCCGAAAAATGATTATAGTGCAGTTAATCATCACTCAGCTGTTCTTTTTTAAGTGAACAACGATTAAATCGATTTAATCATACTTCGCAGAAATAAAAACTGATGAAAGGCGATTATCTCCTAGTTAATCGTCTTTCGTCAGATAATTTCTGAATGAGTTAGCTTTAGAACAGTTAGAAGAGGGACAGTCTGGCCTGGCCAGACTGTTTCTGATTATATTTTAAACTGAGAAAAGCGTCAGCCCATTAAGCAGGCTGACGCTTTTCTTTATTAATTATATTAAGTCGATGTTCGGATTGGTGTAATCAGTTGAATAAATTCATTCGCGTCTTCGGTTGGAACCAGGACGAATGGACGCAGAGTTGAAATCAGCTTGATAGTGATATCAACGGCTCCAAAGGTTGTCAGAGCAGCTTTCAGATAATCCGGGTTAAAGGAAATATCCATATCTTCTCCGTCAATGGAGTGTGTTGAAACTTGCTCGTTTACGCGTCCAACTTCCGGTGAGTTACCGGTAATTTCTACCGTGTCGTCTTTAACAGACAACTTGACCACGTTGTTTTTACCTTCATGAGATAAAAGAGAAGCACGTTCAACAGCACCAAGTAAAGTCTGCGCATCGACTTTCACTTCTGTTGTAGAAGAATCCGGAATCAGTCGATCCGTGTCAGGATAGTTTCCTTCAAGCAGGCGAGAATAGAAGAGCGTATCTTCTGTTTTGAACAGAATCTGGTTTTCTGCAATGGCGACTTCAATTTCATCCAGGCCATCATCAAGAAGTCTTGTCAGTTCCTGAAGACTTTTTCCTGGGATAACCAGGTTGTATGAAAGTGATTCGGTTCCTTCAATTGGAATAACGCGCTGACTTAAACGGTGACTGTCTGTTGCAACGGCTTTTAGTTTCCCGTCGTTAATTGTTAAATGCACCCCGGTCAGGATTGGACGGCTTTCATGCGTCGATACCGCTATAACGGTCTGCTTGATAATTTTTTTCAAAAGATTGACGGGCAGGGTGAATGATTGTGTTGTATCAATTTCCGGTAAATGCGGATAGTTCGCTGCATCGAGTCCATTAATAAGAAAAGAAGAGGAAGCAGAGGTGATTGCCGTCTGTACTCTGTCTTTTACTTCAACGGTAAAGCGTTCATCCGGCAATTTATTGACGATATCACTGAAGAAACGGGCAGGTTGAAGTACAATCTGACCTTCTTCTTCAATAGTCAGATCAGCCTGATCATCTTTTGTTTGAATAAATGTTTCAATGGAAATGTCTGAATTGCTTCCTGTCAGTTGAATTCCTTCATTTGTCGCAATCAATTTAATTCCTGTCAGTATAGGAATAGTTGAACGGGATGATACAGCAAGCTGTACATCTTTTAATTTTTTCAGAAATACTGATCGATTAACTGTAAATTTCATATGCATCCTCCAATAAATAAATGAGTACGTTACCTATATTATATAGTATTAAATAACTTAGTAATAGTAGTAGGGCCTGTGTATACTGTGGAAAACAGAAAAAAGAGCATGAAATAAAGGTTTTCCACTTGTGGATAACTTGTGCATAAAGATGTGCTCAACTTTAACGGTTATCCACAGCGCTCTTATTACAAACTCTTTTTGATTTCTTCTATTTGATCTCTTAGTTCACTGTCTGTTTCATTATTCAGTGCTTTTTTAATTTTTTCGTGGGCATGAATAACAGTCGTGTGATCCTTGCCTCCGAATTCCTTGCCAATTTTCGGCAGGGAGGTACTCGTCAGTTCTCTGGACAGATACATGGCAATCTGACGCGGCATGACAATTTGTCTCACGCGTTTCTTGCCTTTCAAGTCAGCCAGAGAAATCTGGTAGTACTTGCAGACTTTCTGCTGAATGGATGCTATGGAGACGTTCTGTTTTGAATCGCCTTTCACCATACTCTTCAATGCATCAGCCGCCAGACTTGTTGTGATGTCGCTGCGCTGGATGGCAGAATAGGCTTGAACTCTTACGAGTGCGCCTTCCAGTTCACGAATGTTGGAGTCAATTTGTCCGGCAATATAGCTTAAGGTGTCATTGGGGATTTCAAGACCTTCAGCATTCGCTTTTTTCCGTAAAATCGCAATACGCGTTTCCAGATCCGGAGGCGTAATGTCCACTGACAGTCCCCAGGCAAAACGGGATACCAGTCGTTCCTGCAGTTTGGGAATTTCATTCGGCAGGCGGTCACTTGTCAGAACAATCTGCTTGCGGTCATCATAGAGCGCGTTGAATGTATGGAAGAATTCTTCCTGCGTTCCTTCTTTATCCGCAAAGAACTGAATGTCATCGACTAACAGCAGATCGACATTTCGGTACTGCTGACGGAATTTTTCCTGAGTCCGGTTCTGAATGGAATTAATGAAGTCATTTGCAAAATTTTCACTCGATACATATTTAATGCGGGCATTCGGTTTAAGCTGCAGGTACTGATGGCCAATCGCATGCATTAAGTGAGTCTTTCCAAGTCCGACTCCTCCATAGAAGAAAAGGGGATTGTAGATGGTGCCCGGTTCTTCTGCTACAACAAGTGCAGCGGCGTGTGCCATCTGATTGCCTTTACCAATAACAAAGGTGTCAAAGGTATATTTACTGTTTAAGGTACTCGAGACCGGTTCTGTTTCAAATACGTTGATGGCTTCCTGTTCCTCTTTCTTTTCCTGAGCAGACTGTTCGTCAGTCGTTACAAAGAGAGGGGAAAGTTCCCGGCCTAAAAATTCATATAAATATTCGACTACTCTAGTGGATAAGTTATTTTTCCAGTATTCCTTATGTAGAGTAGAAGGGACTTCAATGGTCACTGAGTTATCAGTTATTCGGACGAGGCTTGCACTTTGAATCCACGTATCGTAGCTAACTTTAGATAATGTTTCACTGAATTTTTCCTGTAAATAATTCCATGTTTTGTGTAAATCGTCCATTCTATTCCTCCTCGCCGATAAGATGCTTTTATATTTTATCACGGATGGAAATACTTTTCCACAGTCGATTTTGATTGTTAATAATTTTTCTACAAGCTGTAAATAAAGATATCCACAGGCTATGAAAAAGTGTTAATTGTTTTCAATATGCACTGTTTTTTAACAGGGAATTGTGGACAACTTAACAATCGCTAAGGCTTTATATCAACCTATAGAAAGTTTATCCACAGACTAGATAGACGTGTGCATGACTTGTGTAAACACCCTGTGGACCTGTTGATAAGTTGTGTATGAGCCTGTGAAGAGAAAAAAGACCTCAGACAGTTGTTAGACACATGTGGATATCTTCTCAGGATAAAAGAAGGCAGGAAATGACTGTATTATAACACCTTCTGAGAGATTGCATCTGGAAATGTGGACAAAAATTGAAAAAAAGATTCGTTAATCAAGGAGAGAGACTTGACATTTTAAGATAAATTATATAAAATTACATAGTCTGTCTAGATAGAAAAGCAGTCACGACTATTTTGCTTAAAGAAAAGTCAGAGTACAAAGGAAAGATTCAGGAGGTGTTCGCCGATGGCACAAGGATTAACATATCAACCAAAAAAACGTAAACGTCAAAGAGTGCATGGATTCAGAAAACGTATGAGTACTAAAAACGGACGTAGAGTATTGAAAAACAGACGTCGTAAAGGAAGAAATAGAATTTCTGCTTAATGACGATAGGCGACGGGAGCTTCTTACTGATAGCTATAGTGAGAGCACGTCGTCTTTTTTTTATTTATTTTTTTATGGAATGGCGGAGGATTTATGAAAAAAGCTTATAGAGTCAAAAAGGAAGCGGACTTTCAGAAGGTCTTTCATCAGGGTAAATCCATGGCTAATAGACAGTTTGTCATTTACGCACTGCCAAAAGAAGGGCAGACACATTTTCGGGTCGGCTTATCGGTCGGAAAGAAAATGGGCAATGCCGTCAAGCGCAATGATATTAAACGAAAGATTCGTCACGTTATGATTGAGCTGGATCAGGAAGATAAAGTTAGGCCGGATATCGATTTTATTGTGATTGCAAGACAACCGGCTGCGCAGATGACCTTTCATGAAATCAAAAAAAGTTTGCTTCATGTTATGAATAAAGCCGAATTACTTAATTAAGTTTCAACGTTTCAGTCAATAATCTGGAACCGAATCAAGAATCATGGAAAAGAGGAAAGAACTGTGGAATTTTTAAAGAAACGTAAGCGATTGCTTCTGACAATTGGTATGCTGTCACTGATTGTCTTTTTATCAGCGTGTGGAACGGAACCGATTAGTTCTGAGAGCACGGGGATATGGGAAGGCGTCATTATTTACAACTTTGCCCGGGCAATTATCTGGGTATCGAATCTCTTCGGCGAAAATTACGGAATAGGTATTATTGTTGTTACAGCAATTATTCGTGCGATGCTGATTCCATTTACCAATATCCAGCAGAAAAATATGCAGCAGATGAATGAAATTAATCCTCAGATGGAGGAATTGAAACAGAAGTATTCTGCTAAAGATCCTGAAACGCAGGAAAAGTTTAAAGAAGAACAGCAGCGCTTATACAGTGAAGCCGGGGTCAACCCGTACATGGGCTGTCTGCCGATGCTGATTCAGATGCCGGTCTTCATTGCCTTGTATCAGGCAGTAAACCGGACACCAATTCTAGCAACAGGCGATTTCTTATGGGTGAACCTGGGTCAGCCCGATCCGTATTATATCCTGCCACTATTGGCTGGACTGTTCACACTGGGTCACTCCGTATTGATGAGCATGGGAAGAGCAACAGAAAGCAATAAAATTATGACGTACGTTATGCCACTGTTTATCGTGTTCATTACGTTCAGACTGTCCAGTGCTCTGGCGCTTTACTTTACAGTCTCCAACGGCTTTTCAGTGATTCAGACATTATTGTTCCAGAATCCATTTAAAATCAGAAAAGAACGCGAATCAAAAGAAGAGCAGGAACGCGAAGCTGAACGTCAGCGCAGAAAAGCCATGAAACGTGCTCAGAAATATGGCAGAAACGTTAAAAAGTAGAATTCTTCTGACTTATTGTTTTGAATTTGGTAAAATGAATGAGAAACAGAGATCTGAATGGAGGATAGTATAAATGAAGGACAAGTATACCGCACAGGCAGCTACTACCGAAGAAGCAATTGAAAAGGGACTTAAAGCATTAGGCATCAGCCGCGACAATGCAGATATCTCGGTTACTCAGGAATCTAAAAAAGGATTTTTAGGTATCGGGCAGCAAGATGCTGTAGTGGTGGTTAAGAGAAAAAATGCTAAAGACGCTGTACAGGAATTTGTTACTAAAGAAATGCTATTGAATGAGGATAAGAAGTCCACGATTAAAACCGACGATAAGCCGTCCGAACCGGTCGTCGAACCTGTTGCAGAAAGCCCTGAAAAAGTTCTTGAAGCTAAAGAAGAGGCTAAAGAAGAAACGACTGAAGAGTCAGTGGACAATCAAGATACTGACAAACAGCCGTCAAAACCAAAGCAAGAAAAAGTAAAAGATAAAAGCGATGAGCAAAAGGACAGCAAGCCTGTCAAAAAAGAAGTCGTCTTAAATAAAACGGATGAAAAAGCCATCCAAAGCGTGGCAGACTACCTTGAGCGTATTACTGATAAAATGGGTGTTGAGGACGTCACCATCACTGTGAAACGCAATGACCGACGTGTTCAGTATATTATTGATACCGAAGATGCCGGCTTAATTATCGGCCGTCACGGTAAAGTGCTGAATAGTCTTCAGACATTGGCTCAGATTCAGCTGCACCAGGAAGCCGATAATAAATTGTATGCGAAAGTGGATGCAGAAAATTACCGTGATCGCCGTCAGAAAACAGTGGAACAGCTGGCAACTCGCACAGCTGAAAAAGTGAAGCGCACCAAACGTCCGGTCATTCTTGAACCGATGCCTGCTCACGAACGCAAGCAGATTCACCGTTTCCTGAATCAGCACAAAGGTGTTCAGACGCATTCTGAAGGAAAAGAACCGCACCGTTATCTTGTGGTTGAACCGTCGAATGATGACAACTTTAATATCTAAATACGCAATGTAGAAGGAGTGAGTTCCGTTGAACTCGCTCCTTTTTTTGATGAAAATTGCTTTGGGGGAGTGGTTCATATGCGCTTTGGAGCGCATATGTTCCTTCTTGAGAAGCCTTTGGTACTTTTGCGGGTGAACTGGGGAGAAGTGAAGCGGCGAGTGACGGGTGAACCCTTTGTAGACCGGTAACTCAGATTCGAAAACAGCTGGAGAATGGGGTCAAAATGCCTTTGATTCTGAACTCAAGTGAGTCGACTGGTGGAGCTACCGGTCAACTGTCTTTACACCCGAACTCACGAGAAAAAATAATCTGAGCCACCGGCTAAACAGTCTTTGCCAGGCAACTCCAGCAAAAATGCTAGCCGAGTTACAGGTCAACTAGCTTTTCACCCGTTGCTCAAAGTAGTCTGTTAGTTGAGTAACCAATCAAAAGTCACACACACGCACCCTACACCTCTACAAGAACATAAAAACAAGCCTGCGGTCCCAAACGCAGGCTTGTTCTTCACTATGTCGTTTTCAGTGGAAACCGATACGTTTACTCAACCCGTTCACCGTAGACTAAAAGGCGTCTATCGTTCATCGGGTATTTTAGACAGGTGACCAGTGTGACCAGATCTTTGTCCTGTCTAATGGTTAACGTATCAACTTCATTCGGATAAACCACTTTTGAACCGGTTACGCGGTAGACCATCATGCCATCCATCGTATGAATCTCAAATAAATCTCCCGTGTTAAGCCGGTCCAAATCAAGAAACATTCGGTGATGCAATGTCCCTCTGTGTGCTGCGATAACAGAGTGTGAGCCGTTACTACCTAGAGGAAGGGAAGAGCCGGAAACGACTGCAGCACCCTTCATCAAGTTATCGTCTGAGGCGCCCACATAGATGGGCAGTTCAATATTGATTTTAGGAATACGGATATAGAAGTAGAAGGATGTACCAAAAGAGGATAATTGTGAACCGGATGAACTGGCAGATTCAACAGTATAGGCGTCGCCGCCGATATCTTTTCCATCCGTATCCAGTTCATTAATCTCATCCGTAGCAATTTCATCCTCGTCTTCATACTGATAAAAAGCGTTGGAAGCAAGGACATCTTCGGTAAAGGCATCTTCAATGGTATTCTGACTGTTTTGAACAAGCGACCGGTTATACTCCATCATGTCATTATAGAGTTGCTTCTTCTCTTCTTCATTTACAGGCTGTGCAGAAACGGTTTGAAACTGCTCGATTTCCTGCTGCATCGCATAATCATTGACGTAATGGGCAATATAAGGATAGAGGAAAAACAAGAGGCCTAATAAGAAAAGAAAGCCAGGAATGATTTTCTTTTTCATCACTGTGCCTCCTTTCTTCTTTTATAAAGAAGGTAGACGATAAGCACGAATGCGAGAATGCCGAAGATGATGAGTCGCATGTTCGCAAGAGGATTGGTTTGAATAGGTGGATTTTCGCTTACTTCTCCTTCATAAGGAATGCGAACGCCTGTGACCAGTAAACGGTGGGTGTTAATCATATAAGGGGTACAGGTGATTAATGTAACTAAATCTTCCCCTTCACGAATGGAAATGTATTCCGTTTCGTGAGGCAAAACGACAATTGTTTCAGCTACTTCATAAGCTAAGGTGTCTCCTAAAACATGAAGGTAAAAGACATCGCCAATTTCTACATCCGGTAAATCGGTAAAGAGGCGAGAGGTCGGTAAGCCTCTATGACCTGTTAAAACGGAATGAGTTCCCGATCCGCCTATTGGAAATGACGTATTATCCAGCCAGCCAATTCCTGCTTGAAGAATATCATCACTAGTGCCTTCATAAATGGGAAGAGAAGCATTAATAGTTGGAATATCAATTTTCCCAATGACATCACCCAACTGTTCAGTAAAGACATTATAGGAACTGACCCCACTTGCGGATACCTGATTACTGGGATTGCCGGTTTCAGCAAAAGGATCATCTATCCTGGACTCTCCACCTGATAAGGATTCGTTGTACTCATTAAGCTGATTCTTGTATTCAGTCATTTCTTCCTCAGAAATAGAAGAGAGGGACTCCTGGTAAGTGTCAATAACACGTGTCTGTGTCATCTGTGAATAGATTTGTGTGACTAAGGGGTATGAAAAGATAATTAAACCTGCAAGGAATCCAAGACCTAAAAGGATTCTTGATTTAGAGGTATTTTTAAAAAAGGTCCGGATTTTTTTCATGAAAATCCCTCCCTTCAAGAGGAGTAGGAGTATTAGAAGTGTGATAAGTAAGGGATGGGGCATGAACCCCATCCGCGAGGTGTTCAGTCAGTGAAAGGGACGATTATTTTTTCTCAGATTTTTTGTACAGTTTAGCGGAAGTTCCCATTAAACCTAAACCGAGAATACTGAAGAGCAGTGTGCCCATTCCACCAGTTTGTGGGAGAGTCATTTCGCGACGGTTGATGATTGATAGTAAGTTAGTCTCACCATAGCTGTCTTTGGCAACCATAAAGTCGACATCAGCGCCAAGTCTATACCCTGATGGTGCTTCGGTTTCTACAAGAGTGTATTCACCTGCTGCTAGACCTTTAATTTCGAAGTAGCCGCCGTCTTCAGAGGTAAATTCTCTTGCATCATCGATATCACTTACCCAATTGTAATCATCATCAAGATATTCTCCATCGCTATTCTTAATAACAAAGATTGCACCGTCTAGACCCAATTCATCATTTGCTGCATCCACTTTACGGAACTGTCTACCACCAGTCCAAACAACAGCTGAGGAATAATCGTAGTATTCTTTAAAACCATTATGATAAATTAATTCAACATTGTTTTTGATTTCAGCACCCATGACTGTATTCTCTTCATCGAAAATTGTAGTGAATTCTAAGGTTAATTTATCAAGTTCTTTTTCTTTAAGGGATGCTACACTGAAGTTGATTGTTAATACGTTATCAGCAAAATCTACAGTGTAGTCGTCTCCTTCTGTCAAATCTTCGATAGTTAAATCATTTTGATAAATAAGCTCAGGATCCATTGTATCTTCAATTACATAACGGACAAGTTCATTTCCATCTTCAAAATCAATGAAGATAGGAACGTCTGCTTTAATAATCCACTTAACTGGTTCTCTGAAGTCAGCAGAGTCCTCTGTTCTATCCACTAAATTTACGTATTTTTCAATTTCAGGTAAAAGATGGTTGGTTAAGTCTACTTCTTGTTTTACATCGTGGTCATTAAGAGTTATTTCAAAAGGAATTTCAGTCTGGTCTAAACCATATTCAGGAAGCGTTGCAGTTTCCATGAAATAGTAATTGCCTACTTCTAATCCTTCGACAAGTACTTTACCGTTTACTGTACTTAAAGGTTCGTTATTAATTTTCAGGTTTTCCCCGTCTTCAACTACTTTAAACAAGTCAAATGTTATACCACTTAATAGCTTGTTCTCAGCGCCACGTTTAGTTAGTTCAGCTGAACCTAGAATCAATTGGTTCTTAGGATAGACGTGTACTTCAGTGTTCCATTCACGACCATTAGGATTCATCATTGGTACGTCGACTAAGAACTGAGGACTGAAATCAGTAACCCCTTTAGGTGTATTAGTTTCAACAACCAGATATCTACCGGCATCTAAGTTTGCAAACTTTAGATAACCATCTCCATCGGTTGTTCCTACGTCAGCTTGAGTTAGTGTTGAAGGGTCAATTTGAGACGCATCAGCATCTACATCAAAAGCATCTGCGAAATAAATAGTAAATTCTACACCACTCAATTTTTCATACATTGACACATCTCTTGATAATCCATCATTATTAACTCAAGTTTCGCACCCTAATAAATGCTTCACAATCCTATCGGATTAACCCTCACCAAAGAAATTACGCAGCAATTTGTTCTTGGTTTGACTGATTTCCAATCAAAATTTCTTTGAATGC